>CAZBKC010000005.1:0-26040 GCA_964492345.1 uncultured Steroidobacter sp.
GCAGGAATCGTTCCTGCCGCCGCTGGCGCGCCTGGTCGGCGAGCACATCGCCGAGCGAGCCGCCGGTCTCTTCCGCCTGGCTGACCGATGCGACGAAATTGGTGACTGCCGGAATCACCACACGCGCTGCGACCCGATCCAGCGCCGCGCGACGAGTGACACCGGTACGGGTCTCGCGCAGGTAACGCGCAAACTCCTGCCGCACGGGCCCGTTGCGCAGTTGTTCGATGGCCTGTTCGACGGCTGCGGTGAAGGTCAGTCCCGCCTTCATGCCGAGCACCAGCACGTCGAGGAAGAAGGGAAACTCCTTCTCGAATCGCATCTGGCGCCGCTTGGTCGTATCCCGCAGCCACAGATCGGGATACATGTACGCGAATGGCGCGAGGCTGCAGGCGGCGACGACGTACAGGGGGTCTTTCACACCGAGGACGAAGATCACATACAGCGCAATGACGATGCCCGCGATGAAGGCCAGCCGTCGAACCACCAGAAATTCCGCCGGGGTGATGACATACGCAAGACCGCCGGCATTGAGCTGGGCTTGCATTACATCGCGTTTGTGACCGGGCAGCGACTGATCGACTTCCGTCGCGTACCAGCGAAAAGCCGGTCGCAGCAGCCGCAGCACGAGCGGCAGCGCATCGCGCCACGCTGCATCGCGCTGCGCGGATTCGGCGCTGCGACGGCGCAGTGCCAGAGGCAGCAACAGGATCAGGCCACAGGCGACGGCTGTGAGAATCGAGGCGAATGCCGCGTTCATGAGTTTACGCCCCGCGCGTGAGAACAGATGACGGACCAGGAACTCCACGGGGTGCACAGGGGACAAGAAGACATGGTTGCCGGCGACCTCTTCTTACCCTGTGCCCCCCGTGTACCCCGTGGAGAATTCTCTGTTCCTTGCCCCTGGTCCGACATTGCCCTGTTCATACGTCGATATTCACGATCTTGCGGATCATCCATGCGGCAATCGCCATCATGACCGCGACGACGGCCAGTACGATCCAGCCATACCATTCGGTGAATATGAGACTCATGCGCTCGGGCTGCTGTTGATAGAGCACGAAGCCGATGAAGAGGGGGAGCATGCCGACCACCCAGCCCTGCGCGCGGCCCATCGACGTCAGCGCGTCGATCTTGCCTTCCATGTGAGCCTTTTCCTGCAGTGTTTTCGCCAGCGCCTCGAGCGTATCGGCGAGATTTCCGCCGACGCGACGCGACACGTTGATGGCCGTGTTCATGAGATCGAGTTCGGCCGTGTCGACACGCCGGCGCATGTCCGCCAGCGATTCGGCGAGCGGCCGGCCGATGCGATATTCGGCCAGCACGATGGTGAATTCCTGGGCGAGCGGCGGCGGCTGGCGTGTGGCCAGCAGTTCGAGGCCCTTGGTGAGATTCGAGCCGGCACGCAATGCCGAGCACAGGGCGAGCAACGCGTCGGGAAGCTGATACACGAACTGGCGATTGCGCCGGCGGGAGAAATACGCCACGGCGATGCGCGGAGAAATGACGGACAGCAATGCGCCCGAAACCGCACCGACGGGGCCGATCAGGGCATAGCCCGCGGAGCCGAGAATCACGGTCAGCAGTACGCTGACGAGGAACAGCACCTGCGGATTCGCGACGACAAAATTCTGCCTGAGACCGGCGCTGACGCGCGCAACGAAGGCACTCTCATAGGAACGCGCGCCACGCCGCAGCGCCAGCAGCGCCAGCAGCACGCCGATGAACACGCAGCCGCCGACCAGCCATTGCCAGTCGATCCGGTCGAGGACACCGCGAAGTGTGTTCACGCGTGTCCTCGCCGGACGACCGCGCCGAAGATGGAGCGATCGAGCTGGACGCCCGCTTCATTCAGTGCTTCGTAGAAGCGCGGGGCCTGGCCGAAGCCGCGGTACTCGCCGACGATCTCGCCGCCACTGCCGATACCCTGCTGTTTGAACGCGAACAGCGGCTGGGTCAGGATCACGTCGCCTTCCATGCCGTCGACTTCGACGATGGAGGTGACGCGCCGCCGTCCATCGCTGAAACGCGTCTGCTGCACGACGATGTCGACGGCGGCAGCAATCTGTTCGCGGATGGCACGCACGGGCAGATCCATGCCCGCCATCAGCACCATGACTTCCAGTCGCGAGAGCAGGTCGCGCGGCGAGTTCGCATGACCGGTCGTCATCGAGCCGTCGTGACCGGTGTTCATGGCCTGCAGCATGTCGAGCGCTTCGCCGCCGCGACACTCACCGACGATGATGCGGTCCGGGCGCATGCGCAGCGCGTTGCGCACCAGATCGCGGATCGTGATCTCGCCGCGACCTTCGACATTCGGCGGTCGCGCCTCGAGCGAGAGCACATGCGGCTGCGCCAGTCGCAGCTCCGCGGCATCCTCGATGGTGACGATGCGCTCGCTGGCGGGAATGGACTCCGAGAGCGCGTTCAGAAACGTCGTCTTGCCGGAACCGGTGCCGCCGGACACCAGGATGTTCTTGCGGAATTTCACGCAGATGCGCAGGAACTCGCACATCTGCGGTGTCAGCGAACCCAGTTCGACGAGCCTGTCCATCGACAACCGCTGCCTGGAGAACTTCCGGATCGTCAGCACCGGACCGATCAGCGACAGCGGCGGAATGATGGCATTGACACGCGAGCCATCGGGCAGACGCGCATCGACCATCGGCACGCCCTCATCGATGCGACGGCCGAGCGGCGTGACGATGCGTTCGATGACCCGCATCAGCGACTCGTCGTTCGTGAATCGCGCCTGCGCGACCGACAGCTGGCCGCGCCGCTCGACATAGATCTGGTTCGGACCGTTCACCATCACCTCGGACACCGATTCGTCGGCGAGAAACGGTTCGATGGGACCGTAGCCCATGATTTCCGCGGTCATCTCCGTGACGAACTTCCCCCGATCGAGATTCGCAGGCAGTTGCACCGCACCCGATGCGATGATCGACTCGATCGCCTGCCGCGCTTCCCTGCGCAGATCGGCGTTGGCGAGGCTGTTGAGCGCGGTGCGGCGAAACAGGTCGAGTTCGCGCAGCACGAGCTGCTGCAATTTTTCCTGCAGCAAACGCAGTTCGGCGCAAGGCGCCTGCGCGGTCCCGGCGTCTGTGACGCCGGGTTGTACGGCTTCGGACGCCGGTGATGCGGGTCGCGCTGTCGCGATCGGCTGCGGTGACGGCTCCTGCAGGTCGATCGGGTCGTCGCGGAAGTTCCGCACGATTTTCAGTTCGCAATCGCCGATCGCGAACGTGTCGCCGCTGCGCACCGGAGCGGTGTCGCAGACCACGACGCCATTGCGCCGGATCGAGTCGGCAGCACCGACATCCATCACCACCGTCTCGCCGTCCTGCACACACAGCAGCGCATGACGGCGCGCCACCGAATCGTGCCGGAGACGGATGTCGGCGCCGAGGCCACGGCCGATCGTGTAACGCCCGGGTTCGACGCGTCGACTCTGCGCTGCGCAGCCCGGTACATGGAGTTGAATCTCGAGCACGGTCATTTCCTTGCGAAGTCAATCCATCAATTTGAACTTCAGAGCCTCGTCGGACTTCTGTTTCAGCGAGTCGTATTGCTGAATGGCGGCCTTCACCGGCTCGGAGTCGGCCTTGACGATCTGCGGCGTGACGAGCACGACCAGCTCGGTTTCGCCGCGCCGGAACTGTCGCGACTTGAACAGCTCACCCAGCACGGGGATGTGACCGAGACCGGGGACTTTCACCACCGTCTTCGCATCTTCGGAACTGAACAGTCCCGCGATCACCATCGCTTCTCCCGACTGCACATTCATTTCGGTATTGGTCTTGCGGCTCGCGAAGCCGGGAATGCCGAGCACTTCGATGCCCTTGTCGACGCTGCTGACTTCGACATTGACCTTGGTGCGGATCAGGCCGGCGTTATTGGTGCGCGGTTCGACGTTCAGGATGATGCCGAACTCCTTGAAGATCACATTGATCGCGCCCTGCTCGTTCTGCACGGGAATCGGCACTTCGCCACCGACCAGGAAATCCGCCTGGCCGCCGTCGATGCAGGTGAGCGTCGGTTCTGCCAGCAGGCGCGCATCGCCGTTGTTGACCAGCATGCGGATGACGGAATCGACGACCGTCGTCAGCGCGAAGTAGTTGTTGGACGTGCCGAGCTGCAGCGGCAGCCCCTCGATGCCGTCGATGCCCGGCGGAACCACGCGGTAATAGGGATTGCTGACGAACTCGGAGAGGGTGCCGAACACAGGACCGGGCACCACGTCGGCCCAGTCGATGCCGATGTCGCGCAATGCGGATTTCTTGACTTCGATCAACTTGGCCTTGATCAGGATGGTCGACTTCTCCTGCAGGACATCCAGCGGTGCGATGGGCGCATCGGGAATGCCCAGGACCTTGATGAGATACGCCACGGTCGACCCGTCGCGATTCCAGATGCGCAGGTCGGTCAGGCCCTCCTTCCTGCCAAGCACGAGAACTTCCTGCGTGTCGTCGAAGACCTTGATGTCGATGATGGTGCCGTCGCCGGCGGCAACGCGTCGTACGTTCGGATAGCGCATGAGCAGGCTTTGTCCGGCCGGCAGACTCAGGACACTCACCGGCGCGTTGTCCAGCGGATTGTCGGCGGCCGGAATGGCGACCGACGTCATCAGCAACATTGCGACACCAGCGAAGAGCCGGCGCATGAAAGCTGGAGCGGCCATGTCAGGTTCCGCCCAGAATGATTTCGACGCGCGGGCGGGCGGCCGCGACTTTGACGACCCGGCCGTCGCTGAGCAGGGTGCGCTTGGTGATGCGCGCGATCTGCGTGGGCAGATCGTCCTGCGGCTGACGCAGCGCGACCGTGATCTTGCCGGCGTCCTGCGCCAGCGTGATGCGCGCGGCATTCTCCGGCGTGACCGAGACCGTGACGGTGTTGTACTGCCGCGAAGGATTTCTTTCATCGAGATACGCGGCGTTGGTCGCGGTGCGCACGCCGGTGGCGATCACGGGCACATCCAGCAACAGCGGCAGCGTCACGGTTTCGTTCGACGCCAGCGTGGTGAACAGGATATCGATGCGATCGCCGGGCGAGAGCATGCCGGAGATGGACGCTTCGTCGTCGACGGGAAAGGTCAGTGCCCGCATGCCTTCCGCGAGCTGCGACGAGAAGCCGGCACTGGCGTTGCGCGCGAGATGCGCCTGCAACACCGGCTCGCCGCTGCGCACGGGCTGGGCGAGCACCCGGCCGGCCACCGTGCTCCAGTGATCGGCGAGAACGGCGTCCGAATGCAGGAAGTTCCGCGGCACTTCGCGAACCGCGACGGTCTGGCCGGACAGGAACGTGCCCGGTCGCAGGTCGGCGTTCGCCACGACGACCCGGACCGGCTGGTACTGTGCATCGAGTTGCGAACGCCGTGCGTTGACGCTGCCTTCGATGTAGTTGTCGGCGAAGTACGCAGCGCCACCCGCTGCTGCGAGCGCACCCAGCACCATCAGCGTGGTGATCGTTCCACCTTTCATTCGTCCCTCCCTGGACTGGTTCTCTATCGATCTCGCGAGTCATCCATGACTCGGCGATGGTTCCTTATCCCTAGAACGGAATCATCAGTGCCCATGAAAATTCGTCGTGATGCTGCTGCGCCAGTTGCAGCACTGCAGGTGCGCCACGCCAGACGGCCGTGAGGCCAAGCAGCACGGCGAGATACTCTGTCGCGCCCCAGCCGCGTTGTCGTCGAGGCAAGCGTGCTTCCTTCATGACTTTCTCCATACGACCACAATGGCGGTCGCTGCTGCCTGCGATCGATCCGGTTGCAGGGTCAGCAGAGCCAGCTCCGCGCCCCGCTGTGCTTCGATGACCATGCCGCGGGCCGTTGCCTGCGTCGGCTGCCGTCGCAGAATCTGCCAGCCTTCGCGTGTCAGCACGTCGCTGAAAGCAGCGGTCTCGACTGCGACTGACCGTGGGCTCGACAGGCTCAGGTGCTCCGATGCGATGCCTTCGTCCTCGTACTCCTGCAGGTTCACCAGTCGTGCGGTCGCGGGCCGCGGAAAGCGGCTGGATGCAGCGGCACTCGCTCGTTCCGGCAGGACACTGACGACGAGGGTGCCGCTGCTGCCGCTGACGGTCGCGATCGCTTCGACGCTGATGAGGTGATCGTGTGTACGAATCGACAACGACCGCTGCTCCCGGCGGTTGCTTCGCCGGAACTCGCTGTGCCCCCAGCGATGCGCGAGGCGTTCGTAGAACTGGAATACGTCCTCGGGCGCGAGTCGCGACTCGAACGTCTTGAGGGTCATGGGCAAGCCATTCATGCGCATGCTTGGCGCGACCCATTGCACCGAGCCCTGCGGCGGCGCGGGCAGATCGGGCAGATCCGCGGTGAGCCTCGACAATGCGCCGGCGCCGGCCGGACCGGAGAGCAGCAACAGAAGGAGCAGAACGCGCGGGGAGCCGTGCATCTCAGCGTCTCTCGATGTAGGACGCGGGCAGTGTGGTCGATCGAGGTCGAAGATCAGGCTCCCAGCTGAACTGGCCTTCGCCATACAGCGGCTGCCCCTTGCCCAGCGCCTGCATGCCGATGGGACGGCCAGGCAGTTCGAACAGCTCGACGAGTTCGTTGACGGTCACGTCGTCGATGCGATGGCGCAGGGCGTCTTCGTTGCGTGAGGACCAGGTATCGCTCAGCACCGCGCCGCTGGCCCGATGCACGATCTGCGCGCGATCGGTCTCGGACTGCTGCCGCTTGCCGAGCGTGACCGGTCGATCCGCTACACGCGCAAGCGCAGGACGCACTCCCACTGCAACCGTGGAACTGGCGAAAGCCCGGCGTGTCAGGTTGAGACTGTCGAGTTGCAGGAATTGCTGTACCGCGCCCAGCGCACCGTCGCCGTAGGCGATGCCGGGCACCAGCCACAGGCCCACCTCGACCGGCGACGGTCGTTCGTCATGCGTCAGCGCCACCGGTGCACCGTTGTCGTCGTAGTCGAGCAGCCGTTCGCGTTGCCAGTCGCGCCACAGTTCGTTCTCAGTGATGCCCTGCGTCCGCAGGCTTTCGACATGGATCAGGCCCGCGAACGGGCTGCCCAGCGTGCGATCGCGGGCTTCGAGCGCAATGTCTTCCGGGCTCTTGCGGTTCGCCGCACCGTCGCTGCGCCAGACTGTGCGTTCCCAGACCGAATAGCGGGCCGTGTCATAGGTTTTCTGCTTGATGTCGAGCTGCTTGCCGAGCAGCGGGATGCCGAGGATGAAGGGCGAGAGCGCGAGCAGGGTCACAATGGTTTCGGCCAGCGCATTGCCGCGCTGTCTCGTACGACCTTCATGACGCAGCCGCCTCACAAGCCGATTCCCGATTCCACCGGCACCAGCCGGGCATCCCAGAACGGATTGAACAGATTGGCGTATTCGTGACGGCCATTGCCCAGCGAATCGAAGGCGTTGCCGGTGGGGCGCCGGAATTCAACGCGGGCCATCGCGGCTACCGCCAGCGGCTGCGCATTTGCGTCCATGCCGAATGCTGCGCGCGTATTGACCTGTGACTGCCGCTTCGTGGCGAGCGCGGCGATGTTCAACGACTGATCGCCCGGATCGCCGGCAACGTTGTAGTACGAAGGCACGCCCTGGTAGTTCCGTGCGAATTCCGTGGCGCTTGCCTCACTCGTCCCGGCCCCCACACGCCGCCAGCTGCGCCAGCCGAACAGGCTGCGTGTCCGATACTGCAGTTGATCCTGCGCACGCCAGTCGGCGCCGTCTTCGGTCTGGGTGTGCGAAGTGCTGCCCTGCTTGCGGATCTGCGCGACGATGAGGTTCTCGCGCCAGCCACGTTCGCCGGAAATCCAGCGTCGCATGTCGTCGTTGGCGGTGAGGCTCGCCGCGATCAATTCGCGCACGGCGCCGTCGTCGCTGCTGGCCGTATAGCGCTCGACAAACCGGGGAACCGCGGCGAGTTGCTGCAGCAGCTGCAGTTCGATCACTGCCCGCAACTCATTTGGCATGCGATCGATCTCGCTGCGATCGTTGATCCGGATCTCTCGATCCCAGGTGCGGGCGGTCTGCTGCATCAGGTCATCGAGGTTGTTGAGCGCGAGCGAGGCCTGCGCTTCGGTCTGGGCCGCGCGGAAGTTGGCGTTCCAGCCGTCGATCGCCGGAATCACCGTGTCGGCGGCGCCCTCCACGCCTTCGCGCACCTGCTCCGCGATCTGCTCGACCGTCGACACGTACTGGCCTACGTACGGGATGTAGCGCGTGACGCGATCGACGTATTCGATGGAGTCGTGGATGTAGCGGATCCAGCTCACATAGGACACGAGATGTCCGACTGCGGCGTGATTCGCGATCATGGCGCGATTGGTATACGCCATGAAGTTGAGATGGCGTGCCGTCCACACGGCGCCGCTGTAAGCAGCGGCGTCCGCGGCATTGGCGACCTGCGACTTCTCCGTCACCTTCTGGCCGGTGTTGTACATCATGACCAGCACGGCGCTGGCGATCAGTACACCGAAGAGTGCGACCGGTGCGATCTGCCCGCCCTGACGAGCGGCCGGCGTGGGCTTCGCGGAAATACAGCGCCATCCTGTCATGTGAAGTTCCGGGTCTGAGGCCTGAACCGCAGATCCGACGCATTCGGTCTGCGCCGGACTGCATTTCATCTGCGCCTGGGATCAGGGGGTGCCGCCGCCTGCGTTGGTCTGCTGGTTGTAGGTGGCCAGGCTGTCAGCCTGTGCGGCGCGAGTCTGTGCCGTGTTCGCCGACGACTGTGCATCCTGAATGTCCTGCGAACCGGACTGACCCGCCATCTCCATGCTCATGCCGGCCATCTGATTCTGCAGCGTGTCGCCGAAGGCGGCGAACAGGCCGATGCCGGCCACGGCGACCAGCGCCGTGATGATGATGTATTCGCTCATGCCCTGGCCGCGCTGGCGCGAAGCTGGTGTATTGAAGGCATGACGGATCATGTCGTGACGAATCATGGATAGCTCTCCCTGCTCTGATGGACGACTGGGCTCTGGTGGACGACTGGCTGACGATTGCCAGCGTCACAGAGCGTAGGTGGCAACCCGGTGCAGGGCGGCACGAATTTCTGCATCATTCGCCGAGATACTCGCCGAGCCTTGGCGCCATCGGGTATGGTGCCTGCCTCGTTTCACGGAGCACACAGCAAATGATGCGTCACGCTCTGGTTGTTCTGGTGCTGATGGCGCTTCCGCTGTCCGTCACGACAGCCGCCGACGCACCTGCGCCCATCGTTCTGAAGTCCGCGCATCTTTTCGACAGCCGATCCGGCCGGCTCGTCGACAGCGGCGTGGTGGTCGTGCAGGGCGAGAAGATCGTCGCCGTCGGCAGCAACGTGAACGTGCCCGCGAATGCGCAGGTGATCGATCTCGGCGATGCCACACTGCTGCCGGGGTTCATCGATGCGCACGTGCACATCACCAGCGAACTCAACGCCGACTACTACCGCGGCTTCTACGACAACATGCTGCGCTTTCCCGTCGAGCAGGCGCACTACGCCGCCCGCTACGCCGAACGCACGCTCAATGCCGGCTTCACCACCGTACGCAACCTGGGCGCGGGCGACTTCGTCGATATCGGCCTGCGCAATGCCATCAACGCGGGCGTGGTCGACGGGCCACGCCTGATCACGGCGGCACACTCCGTCGGCTCGCCCGGCGGACATTGCGACGAAGCACCGTTTCCGCCTGAACGCATCAAGCCGCTCGGGCCGACGGAAGGCGTGTGCAGTGGCGCCGATGAGTGTCGCGCCGCGGTTCGCTATCAGATGAAGTGGGGCGCCGACGTGATCAAGATCTGCGCTTCCGGCGGCGTGCTGTCCGAGGCCGATCCGGTCGATGTGCCGCAGCTCACGACGGAAGAGCTGGCAGCGATCATGTCCGAAGCGCATGCGTGGAAGCGCAAGGTCGCGGCGCACTCCCATGGCGACAAGGCAGCGCGGCTCGCGATCGAGGCCGGTGTCGATTCCATCGAGCACGGCAGCTTTCTCACCGAGGAAACGCTGCAGCTCATGAAGAGCAAGGGCACGTATCTCGTGCCGACACGCCTCGCGGTCTACTGGGTCAACGAGCAGGCCGCGGGCTTCCCGCCTGCGATTGCCGAGAAGGCGCGCGCCGCGTATGCCGGGCACGAGAAGATGTTTCGTGCGGCGCTGAAGATCGGTGTACCGATTGCTTTCGGTACGGACACGGGCGTGTCGCCGCATGGCATGAACGCGAAGGAATTTGCCTTGCTGGTGGAGATCGGCATGTCTCCCGCCGCCGCATTGCTGTCCGGCACGCGCGAGTCTGCGAAGTTGCTGGGTATCGAGGCCGAGGTCGGCACGCTGGAATCAGGCAAGTTCGCTGACGTCGTCGCGGTGCCGGGCAATGTACTCGAGAACATCGCAGCGACCGAACAGCCGCTGTTCGTCATGAAGCGCGGGCAAGTCGTGCGTCGGCCGTGATGGACCTGCAGAGGCGCATCAAGCAATTTCCGGATTTGGCATCCCTTGTCCGCGTTGTACCCCAAGGCCGGCGGCTGAGGGCCTTCAGCGGGCGATGATCTCGACGCCGTTACCGCTCGGGTCCCTGGCGATGATGATGCGGGCGCCCGCCGAGGCCTTCACTTCGCGATAGCCCAGGCCGATCTGCTTGACGCGTTCCAGCACGGTGTCGAACTCCGTCGTGTAGATGGCGACGACCGGGAACTGACTCTTCGGCAATGCTTCTTCATTCTTCGGCTGGAACAGCGCGACGAAGCCCTGATTGAAGCCAATCAGTACTTCATCGTAAGTCGGCGTGTCGAAACGCTGCAGTGGCCTGGCACCGAAGACCTGCACGAAGAAGTCCTCCGCCTTCTGACGATCCGCGACAATGAGTTTTGCGCCGCCGACGGCATCGCTGCCCTTATCGCGCGCAAAGATCTCGATGGCGTTGCCGCTGGGATCGCGCGCGATGGCGATTCGATAAGGACCGGAAGCGGCGGCAGGCAGGCGCTGGATCGGGTGCTTTGCGTCCTGGATGCGCTTCACGACGGTATCGAACTGCGGCGTATAAATGAGCGCCACCGGATACTGGCTTTTCTTCAATGCCGCTTCCTTCACCGGCGAGAACAGCGCCAGTCGTGCGCCGTCGCCGAATCCCATGATCGGCTCGTCGTACACGCCCTGCGCACTGTAGTGCGCAACTTCCTTCATCCCGAACATCTGTTCGTAGAAGGCCTGGTTCTGTTTCACATCGCCAATGATGAGCTTGGCGGCGCCGAGGGTATGCGGACCCGCGGCCGGCGACGCCGTTTGTTCGGCGGCAGAAGGGGCCGAAGCTGCGCACAGCAGAAGGATCGCAGACGATTTGCGGAAGTTGGCCACGGTTCCCCCGGCAGTTGTGCAGTCAATGAAATGGCGGAATGTTCGACGATGCGCCCGTCCGGAATCATGAAGATTCGCCAAGAGCCACGCCGTTCTGCGCAGCAAATGGAATCAGCCGAGCCAGTGATTCGCGATCGGCACCGTGATGAACGCCAGCAGGATGCCGATACCGAGCACGGTATTGGCAAGCGGCGGTTCCAGATCGTTCTGAGTGGCGAGGATGGCGGCGGAAATCATCGGCGCCATCGCCGCTTGCAGAACCGCAATCGTCAGCACCAGGCCTTCCACACCGATCAGCCAGCCCACCGACCAGACGAAGAGCGGCGCCAGCAGCAGCTTCCAGCCCAATCCCAGGCCGATGGCCGACAACTGTTCCTTGCCGGGATGGAGCTGGAACTGCAGGCCGACCGAGAACAACGCCAGCGGCACCAGCGTCGCACCGACACGAGAAAAAACGGCATCCAGTGCAGCCGGCCATTCGCCCAGCGCACCGGCAGTCACACCGACGATCAGCGAGACGAACGGCGGGAACAGCAGCACACGCCGCACGATCGTGAGCGGCGCCACACTGTGCCCCGAGTACAGCGCCGCGACGAGCGTGCCGCCAACGGCCAGCGCCACGAAGCACCCCGCCTGATCGCCGAACACGGCCAGGGTCAATCCCTCCTGGCCGCGCAGTGCCTCGATCATGGGAAAGCCGATGAAGGAGGTATTGCCGAGACCACAGACAAGAATCAGCGCGCCAATGCGGGCACGCGTCCAGTGCAGCGCCCGCCCGAGCCTGTCGAAGAAAATCCAGGCGCCGAGAAACACGAACCACAGGGACGCGATGAGAAACCATAGCTGCGCATCGAACCGGAGCTTCGGCGCGAGATGCAGCACGAGCGCCGGGAACGCGATATTGATGACCCACCAGTTGAGGTTCTGTGCCAGCGTCGCCGGCGGACGGCCCACACGCGCGACCAGCCAGCCGAACAGCAGGCACACAGCGAGCAATAGCAGCGATGACATGTCGGGCAGATTGAAATCGATCGCGAGGGCGGCGCAGTCTATGGACTCGGGGTTTGCTGCGTCCAGGAGAACGTCATGATCGGCTATCGAACCGAGGACGGTGTCGCCGTCGTCACCATCGAACGCGCGGCACGACGCAATGCCGTCGACCGGAAAACAGCACAGGATCTCGCCGGGGCCTTCCGGGAATTCGACGGCGACGACTCGCTGTCGGTCGCAATCCTGACCGGCGCCGCCGGAAATTTCTGTGCAGGCGCCGATCTGAAAGCCTACGCCACGGGCGATCGCCGCAGGCTGGGCGAGGAAAGCGACGGCCCCATGGGCCCGACACGCATGCGGCTATCGAAACCCGTGATTGCTGCCGTTGAAGGCTACGCGGTGGCAGGCGGTTGCGAACTGGCGCTCTGGTGCGACCTGCGTGTCGCCTCGCAGACGGCGATCTTCGGGATCTTCTGCCGGCGCTTCGGCGTGCCGCTGATCGATCTGGGCACCGTGCGATTGCCGCGACTCATCGGTCAGAGTCGTGCCATGGACCTGATCCTGACAGGTCGCGAAGTGCGCGCCCAGGAAGCATTCGACATCGGACTGGTCAATCGTCTGGTCCCGGCAGGCGAAGCATTGAATGCCTCACTGGCACTGGCGAAGCAACTCGCGGCATTTCCGCAGACCTGCCTGCGCAATGATCGCCTCTCGGCGATCGAACAATGGGCACTCGATGAGGAAGGCGCGATGCGCAACGAAATGCGCCATGGTCTCGCGACCCTGGACTCGGGAGAGTCGCAGGCGGGTGCGGCGGCATTTGTGGAAGGTGCGGGACGTCACGGCAGCGTGCGATAACCGGATCAACGGCCAGAAAGACAAAACCCCTGGCAGGTCTCCCCGCCAGGGGTTCATGGAGCCATTCTGTCATCGCCGGAAATGGCGCTTGCACCTGACTTGAGGGCAGACTCGCCCGGCAAGTCATCCCGGAGAACTAGCGCGCGTTCAACTTGGTTTCGGGATTGTGCGGTGCAGACATCTGCGGCTCCAAGGCGGTTGAGGTATCCGGTTGAACTGTCCGGGGGCGCGCATGTTACTCAGCTGCGTTAACTAGTCAACCGGTATTCACCGCGCCGAATCGATCGCGATAGTCCTTGCAGCACATTCGTGACCGCTGCCACGAGTTGGTCTTTCAGCGCTGGCGCAACCGGGCGCGAAGATTCCGGGCTGCTTCGAGACGACGCCAGTACACGAACGGCGATCCGTTCAGTCCGACGTCTTCTTGTAGCCGGCAGGTACTTCGAATACGTGCGGATCCACCGCGTTGCGGTTGACGGAGACCAGTTCGGTACTGACGGTCATCAGCGGCATCAGTCCATCGATGCCGGCCGGGGGCGATGCCGCTGCCGGTTGCGCCTGCTTCTTCTTGCCGAACATGCCACCCAGCGCACCGCCCAATGCGCTACCGATATCCGTCGGCGCCGGAGCAGCCGATGACTGAGCCTGCTGTGCACTCTGGCATTGCGCACCACCGACCCCGAGCGAGAAGCTCGCCTTGACTGGATAGCCCTTCACGTCGCGTGTCTTCGCAGCGATCTCGGCCAGCATGTCCTGGTAACGACCGAACATGGATTGCGCGCGTTCGGCAAAGTCGCGCGAGGCCGACGCCGTGAATCCCATCTTCTCCGCGTAGGCGCGTTGATATGCGAGCGTCTCGGCGGAAGCTTCGAAGTCCGGCGCCAGCCATTGATCGAGTGACAGGCCGAACTCGCAGACCTGGCCGGTTTTCTTGTCGGTGCATGCCTGGCTGGCGACGATGGTCAGCCTCTCGGCAGCGAATCCGCCGATGGTGGCCTGCTCGCCCGTACGGCGAACGTCGGCTTTGGGCGGCGACCATTCGCACTGCGATTCGTCGACACCGGACGTCGCCTGTTGTTGCGACGCCTGGCCCTGCTGCGCCCGTTGCATGGCATTCTCGATCATCGCCCGCTGTTCGGCGAACGTGGTTTCGGTGTAGGTCTTCTTCTTGTTGTCGAGCGAGTAGAGCCGGTCCTCGTCGAGCCTGACGATTTCGCTGCTCTGGCCGGCGCCGCCGGCGAACGCACGCATCATGCCCGACTCGAAACGCAGATCGCTGTCCGTACGGGCCCGATCGCCGGAGATCGTCGTTACGGTCCTGCCGCTCATGTTGATCATGCGCATGAGGCCCGTGCCACCGACGGAGACCGACTCCTCCGTGGTGACATCAGCACGGACGTGGTGCCCGATGCTCGCAACACACAAGACGAACAGGAATCGACTGATGCAGGAACGGTCGGGAATCGGCATGACTGGTCCTCCCGCAGTTCTCGAAAGCCACGGCAACAGGGTCGGCCCGATCGAATGGTGGGGACGCTACCGCAACCCGCCCGCGGGGTCAGCTGGTCATCCGGGCAATCGTTGATGCATCAACTGACGCAGGCGATCACGGTGCAATGCCGCAAATTCCCGCGCTTCGATTTCATAGCGACTGTTCCAGTAGCCGCGCCGCAGCCATTCCATCACGTAGCGCCACACGGTCAGTCGCCGTGGCTGCCACTGACGCAGCACATGAAAGTACTCGTGCAGCACCAATTCCGGATCGGCCCAGAAGTCGGCCGCTGACTCGCCCAGCAGGATGCGGTTGCGACGGGTCGTCGCGCGGGCGCCCCAGTGCAGGCGGGCATAGGTGGAATGCTCTATCACGCGTACGTGATCGATGCGCTCGCCGAAGATCTCGTGCAGAGCCTGCTGCATCGATGGTGGCGCCGATTGCAACCTGCCCAGCATGCGTTACTTTCCGATGCAGAACGAGGAAAAAATCCGTCCCAGCAGATCGTCGGAACTGAATTCGCCGGTGATTTCACCGAGTGCCTGCTGGGCGAGGCGCAGTTCTTCGGCCATCAGTTCGCCTGCGCGCCGTTCGGTGAGCTGTCGCTGCGCTTCCTGGAGATGTTGCTGTGCGCGGTTGAGTGCATCGAGATGGCGTCGACGCGCGGAGATCGTACCGGCCTCCGATGACTGGTAGCCGACGCATGCTTTGAGATGCTCTCGCAGCAGATCGAAACCGGCGCCGGTGGCGGCGGACACATGGATGCGGATGGGCTGACTCTCCTGCAGCCGCGGCTCACCGCGGGCGAGGTCAACCTTGTTGAAGACCCAGGTGACAGGCACTGCCGCCGGCAGTGAAGCGGTCTCGAGGCGAATCTGCTCGTCATCGACGGCGCGAGTCGAGTCGATCACGTACAGGATGCGGTCGGCGCGGGTCATCTCGATGTGGGCACGGCGGATGCCTTCCGCCTCGACGAGGTCGGCTTCGTCGCGCAGGCCGGCGGTGTCTGCAATATGCAGCGGCATGCCGTCGATGTGAATGCGCTCGCGCAACACGTCGCGTGTCGTGCCGGGAATGCCGGTGACGATCGCGGCGTCGTAGCCGGCGAGACGATTCAGCAGACTCGACTTGCCCGCATTCGGGCGGCCGGCGATGACCACGGTCATGCCCTCACGCAGCAAGGCTCCCTGGCGTGCACCGGCAATTATCTCGGCGCACATATCCACTACACCATCGACCCGCTCGCGCAGCGCCGTGTCGGCGAGAAAATCGATTTCCTCTTCAGGAAAATCGATGGCGGCTTCGACGTGCATGCGCGCTTCCGTGACCGCTTCGGTGAGCGCATGGACTTCCGCAGAGAACTCGCCCTGCAGCGATCGCAACGCGGCGCGGGCGGCCTGGGTCGAGCCGCTGTCGATCAGATCGGCAATGGCCTCGGCCTGGGTGAGATCGATCTTGTCGTTGAGAAAGGCGCGGCGACTGAATTCGCCGGGTTCCGCCAGCCGTGCGCCGAGCTGCACGATCCGCTCGAGCAGCATGTCGAGCACGACGGCGCCGCCATGACCCTGCAGTTCGAGGACATCCTCGCCGGTGAACGAAGCGGGGGCGGGAAAGTACAGTGCGATGCCGCCATCGAGCATTTCGCCCGATGCATCCCGAAACACCCGCAGCGCTGCATATCGCGGGGGCGGCAGATCACCGAGCAATGAGTGGGCGATGTCCGCGACCTTCGGTCCGGAAACACGCACGACGCCAATGCCGCCGCGACCGGCGGCGGTAGCGACGGCGGCGATGGTGTCCGAAGCGGAGACGGGATGAGTAGTCAACTGAGGGCGGAAGTGGCCAACACTGCATCCGAGTGTAGCCACATCCGCTGTGTGCAGGCAGTCGCAGGAACGACTAGTCCTTCTTCTTTCCGTCTTCTGCCGCGACCAGTTTGTTGATCCGCCACTGCTGCGCGATCGACAGCAGCGTGTTGGTCAGCCAGTAAAGCACCAGGCCCGCCGGGAACCAGGCCATCGTGACCGCCATGATGACCGGCATGAAGGCGAAGATCTTCGCCTGCATCGGATCCGCCGTCGGCATCGGCTGCAGCTTGAACTGCGCGAACATGGCTCCGCCCATCAGGATGGGCAGGATGAAGTACGGGTCGCGCGTCGACAGATCGGTGATCCAGCCGAAAAACGGTGCCTGGCGCATTTCCACGCTCTCGAGCAGCACCCAGTAGAACGCCAGGAAGAACGGAATCTGGATCAGGATCGGCAGGCAGCCCGCGAGCGGATTGATCTTTTCGCGCTTGTAGATCTCCATCATCTGGCGACCGAGCTGTTCGCGATCGTCCTTGTAGCGTTCCTGAATCGCCTTGATGCGCGGGGCGACGTTGCGCATTTTCGCCATCGAACGACCGCTCGCCGCCGTCAGTTTGTAGAAGACGAGCTTGATCAGGAATGTGACGATGATGATCGCCAGACCCCAGTTCTTGACGAACCCGTGGACCTTGTCGAGCAGCCAGAACAATGGCTGCGAAAGGATCGTGAGCTTGCCGTAGTCCGCCGTGAGCTCAAGTCTCGGGCCAGCGGTTTCCAGCTGCTCCTGCAGCTTCGGGCCAACGAACAGCGTTTCGGTAAAGCTGCCTGTACCGCCGGCAGCGACCGTCTGCAGCGGACCGATATAGGAGAGAACGAAGTCGTTCTGCTGGTCGACGCTGAGCTGGTAGTCATAGGCCTGTGCCACCGGCGGCACGGCGGCGGCGACGAAATGATGCTGCAGGGCCGCGACCCATCCGCCGGTCACGACATTCTTGTAGCTGCGTTCGTCCTCGTCCTCCACGCTCAGCTTGCGATACGCCTTGCCGTCGTAGATGGCTGGTCCACGGTAGGCATAAGTTTCGACATTGAAGTACGACCGCTCCATGTGTTCGTAGTGGCGGACGAGTTGCACGTAGGAGGCCGCTTTCCAGTCGCTGCCCGACTGGTTGTTCACTTCATACTTCAGGTCGATGCGATAGCTGCCGGGCTTGAACGTGTAGGTCTTGGTGACCGTCACGCCCTGGCTGTCGGTCCACGTCAGCGGGACTTCCAGCTGCGATGCGCCGGGCTGGAGTCGATATTCAGTGGCACCCGCCTGGAATAGCGCCTGGTGTGTCGGTTCCGCGCGCTGTTCGGCGGCTCGCAGGCCGGATCGGGCGACGAACCGTGCATTGCCCTGTGAATCGAACAGACGGACCGGAACGTCCGGTTGATTCTTCACTTTCGGATATTTCAGCAGGTCGGCCCGCTGCAGCTCGCCGCCTCGTGTGCTGATTGCAAGGTCGAGTACGTCGGTCACCACACGGATGGCCGGTGGTGCAGCAGGGGCTTCCGCGGGCGTCTGTGTAACGGCTGCAGGTGCTGCAGGCGTTGCGTTCGCGGATGGCAGCTCAGGCAGCACTTCCGATGCCGAAGTGGGCGCGGGCACATTCGTGGTTGCAGTGGGCGGCGGGGGCACCGGTGCATAGTCGCGCTGCCACGTGATGTAGTTCAGCCACAGCACCAGGCCCAGCGCGGCCCACACAAAGAGTCGTTGGTTTTCCATGAGTCTATTGATTCCAGCCTAGCGCGCAGAGTCCGAGACGATTTCGTCGGAGCAGGAACCGGAGCGCGCCGCGGGATGCGTTGTTGTGAGATCAACCGTCGCCGACGGTACGGGGTCGTAGCCACCCGGGTGCCATGGATGACAACGCAGCAGACGCCGGGCCGCAAGATAACTTCCCTTCATCGATCCATGCAGCACGATGGCTTCTTCGGCATAGCACGAGCAGCTGGGATAGAAACGGCAGTTCGGACCCAGCAGGGGACTGACCAGATAACGATAGCCGCGGATGAGGATCTTCAGGACGACGCGCATGATTTGCTTACCGCGCGCCAGTGTTTTTCGAGACTGCGCACGATCGCGGGATTATCGGCGTCGCGGGCACCGAAGCGAGCATTGACGACGATGTCGACCGCGGGCAGTTCATGTTGATGCAGTCGGAACGACTCTCTGACCAGACGCTTGATACGGTTGCGGCGAACCGCTCCACCGATGATTTTCGCAGCGACCGACAGGCCGAGGCGGGCCGCGGGTCCGCCATTGGGACGGATGAAGATCGCAAACATGGCATCGGCAAAACGTCGCGCATCCTTGTAGACGCGATCGAAGTCCGACTTGTTATGGAGACGTTGCGCCGGGGTAAAAGACCGGGCGGGTGTGTGCAAGTACGGTGTCGAACAAACGGATGAAGACGCCGAGCCCGCGACGTCAGACCGTCAGACGCTTGCGGCCCTTGGCGCGACGACGGGCGAGCACGAGGCGGCCTGCACGGGTAGCCATGCGCGCACGAAAGCCGTGGGTACGGGCACGATGAATCTTGCTGGGGTTGTAGGTGCGCTTCATGCTGCAATCTCGTGGCGCGAAAGTCGCGCTAAAACAAGCACATGGTGGGCCAAAAAGAAGGGCGGCAAGGGTACGCAGCGCTCCAGAGGGTGTCAAGCGCACGACCGCTGAATTTGCGCGAGAAATCACGCCCCCGAGCTGTGGATAACTCTCAGGCCTTGGGGTTAGACTCGCCCTCCTTTCGCGCCCCCGCTGGGAAACGATCGGCGCAGAACAATTTTTCACTGACGTTATTCCGAGCCGGGACTGTTGTTTTCACAGTGTCGGCGGGGGCGAAACCGTGCCGGGTTCGTTGTGGCATCACTGTTTGCAGCAACTGGAAGCCGAGTTGCCCGAGCAGCAGTTCAATACGTGGATCCGTCCGCTCCAGGCGGTGGAGGATGGTCGCGTCCTGCGCCTGCTCGCGCCCAATCGCTTCGTCGTCGATTGGGTAAATCAGAACGTGGCCGGGCGAATCTCCGAGCTGGCCGATGCAGTTTCGCCGGAACCGGGACTGTCGATCATCATCGAGGTCGGCTCGCGGACCGCGGCAAATACGCCGGCTGCCTTGCCCACGATTTCCTCTCACATGGCAGGGCGCGAAATGCCGCCGGCCGTTCTGGGCAGCCGCCTGAATCCCGATTTCACGTTTACCAACTTCGTCGAGGGCAAGAGCAACCAGCTCGCGCGCGCGGCCGCTCATCAGGTCGCCGAGAATCCTGGCCGGGCCTACAACCCGTTGTTCATTTACGGCGGGGTCGGTCTGGGCAAGACCCACCTGATGCATGCGGTCGGCAACGCGATTCGAGGTCGCAGCGATCGGGCACGGGTGGCCTACGTGCATTCGGAGCGTTTCGTGAGCGATATGGTCAAGGCGCTGCAGCACAACACGATCAACGACTTCAAGGCTGCGTATCGATCGCTCGATGCCCTGTTGATCGACGACATCCAGTTCTTCGCGAACAAGGACCGCTCCCAGGAAGAGTTTTTCCATACCTTCAACGCGCTGTTCGAAGGGCAGCAGCAGATCATCCTGACCTGCGACCGTTATCCGAAGGAAGTCGATGGCCTGGAAGAGCGCCTCAAATCGCGCTTCGGGTGGGGCCTGACCGTGGCGATCGAGCCACCTGAGCTCGAAACGTGTGTGGCCATTCTGATGAGCAAGGCGGCAGTAATGGGGGTCGAGCTGCCGGAAGAAGTGGCTTTTTTCATTGCGAAAAGAATCCGCTCGAACGTCCGTGAGCTCGAGGGGGCTTTGCGCCGCGTCGTTGCCAACTCGCAATTCACGGGCCGGGCGATCACGCTCGAGTTCGTCAAGGAATCGTTGCGCGATCTGCTCGCCCTTCAGGATCGACTCGTTACGATCGAAAACATCCAGAAAACCGTGGCCGAGTACTACAAGATCCGCATGGCCGACTTGCTCTCGAAACGTCGCAGCCGATCCATTGCCCGTCCTCGCCAGTTGGCGATGGCACTGGCCAAGGAACTGACGAGCCACAGCCTCCCCGAAATCGGCGATGCCTTCGGCGGCCGCGATCACACGACAGTCATGCATGCATGTCGAGTGATCAAGGAGTTACGTGAATCTCAGACTCGCACCAACGAGGACTATCAAAACCTGTTGAGAACCCTGGCGGGTTAGCTGTGGATAGTTTGTGAGTGAATGGCAGATCAATTTAATCCACAAGCCACACACAGGTTCGAGACAGCCTCAAGTGCATCGATCAAGTGAGTTTCAGATGACGTAATTGTCTGACGATGAAAGGATAAATCGGGTTTTCCACAGACAGTGTCCCTCTCTGTAATCATCATAGATTCTTAAATATCTAATTCATTAAATCTTGAAGACAACACAGGTGAAGCGATGAAGTTCAGTGCCGGACGCGAAGCAATCCTCGCACCTCTGCAGGCGGTAATCGGTGTGGTGGAGCGTCGCCAGACCATGCCGATTCTCGCGAATGTGCTCATTTCCGGACGCGGCGACGAACTCACGATTACGGCAACCGACCTGGAGGTCGAGTTGGTCGCAAAGACCAAAGTGACTCTTCAGCAGGGTGGCGAAATCACGGTTCCAGGGCGGAAACTGCTGGATATCGTCCGGGCGCTGCCCGAACAGTCGACCGTGACCATTGCCGTCGAAGGTGAGAAAGCGACTGTCAAATCCGGAAAGAGCCGTTTTACGCTGACGACGCTGCCTGCCAGCGATTTTCCAGCCATCGAAGACATCCGAGCGCAGCAGGCGCTGACGGTCCCCCAAGTGGCCCTCAAACGACTGCTCGACAAGACTCATTTTTCCATGGCACAGCAGGATGTGCGGTACTACTTGAATGGCATGTTGCTGGAAATTTCTGACAAAGTGCTGCGAACGGTAGCGACTGACGGTCATCGCCTCGCTTACTGTGAAACGGAGCTGGACGCAGGCACGGCGACGGCTCAGCAAGTGATCGTGCCGCGAAAAGGCGTGTTGGAACTGCAGAGATTGCTGGGCTCGGAAGGAACGGTCGAACTGGCTATAGGAACCAATCATGTTCGCGCCCAAATTGGCGATATTCGCTTCACTTCGAAGCTGATCGATGGCCGTTTCCCGGAATATGGTCGGGTTATCCCCGCGAATCCGCCTCGGCAGGTACGCGCGGACCGGGATGTGCTGCGCTCCGCGTTGCAGCGAGCCGCCATTCTCTCGAATGAGAAGTATCGAGGCATTCGCCTGGCTGTAAAAACCAATGCACTGATACTGCAATCCCACAATCCGGAGCAGGAAGAAGCCGAAGAAGAGCTGGAGATCGCCTATGAGGGGGAAGAGGTTGAAATTGGCTTCAACGTCAACTATCTGCTCGATGCCCTGGCCGCGGTCGACGGAAACGAAGTCCAGCTCGGTCTGACCGACGCAAACAATAGTTGTCTTGTGACTGCACCATCCGTCGCGACCTCCAAGTATGTCGTGATGCCGATGCGTCTTTAGGCCCCTGTCACGTGACCGGATAGCGTGCTGACGGCGATCGACATCGAGAATTTTCGATGCATTGAACATGCACATCTGGAGTTCGATCCGCGGGGCACGGGCATTCTTGGAAGCAATGCCGCTGGGAAGACCAGTCTCCTCGAGGCCATTTTCTTTCTCGGCCATGGACGTTCACTGCGGACCAATTCGCGCGACAAGCTGGTCCGTAACGGGCAGGAGTTCTTCAGGGTTGTAGGCCATATCGAAACGCCGCGGGGTGCCTTGGTTGCCGGTACGGAATTCGCTGGCGGGCAGTCACGTACGCGCTTGGCGGGGCAGGGCGTCTCGAGCATCTCCGAGATCGCGGAGATTCTGCCAATCCAATTGATCGACCCCAGTGTGCATAGGCTGGTTGAGGAGGGTTCTGCCCGGCGTCGCCGACTGCTGGATTGGGGTGTGTTCCACGTGGAACCTACGTTCCTGGCTTCCTGGCGCCGCTACCAGCGAGCCTTGCTGCAGCGAAACGCCGCACTTCGATCAGGTCAATCCCTGGCAGTGATTGCGGCCTGGGAAGGTGAGATGGTCGAGTGCGGCGAGGTGGTGGACGGACACCGCGGTGCGTATGCCGCCCGTCTCAAGCCAGTTTTCGAAGGCATTGCCGGTCGACTTCTGGCGGAGCCGGTGACCTTCGAGTATCGACGGGGTTGGTCGAAGGATGCACCCCTGGCACAGGAGCTGGTTGTGAGGCGCTCCCGTGATCTGCAACTCCGGACCACGACAGTGGGCCCTCATCGCTCGGACCTTGCGTTCCGAATCGGGGATACGTTGGCACGCGACAGAATCTCCCGCGGTCAACAAAAACTTCTGGCCTGCGCTTTCATCCTTGCGCAAGTGCAACTGCGCGCCTTGACGGCGCCGGTCCCAACCTGTCTGTTGCTGGACGATCCAGCCGCCGAGCTGGATGTGGATAATTTGGGGAAACTCCTGGATGCCATCGATTCAGTGCCCTCGCAAGTGATCGTCACTTCCGTCAGCGAGGCAGGGTTGGCGGGGATAAATGTCCGCCGAACGTTCCACGTGGAACAAGGCAAATTCACCCCAATGCTATAATTCCGCGCTCGCTAATCCAGGTTGCACCATGACTGATTCCGACGTCTACGACTCAAGCAAAATCAAGGTTTTGAAGGGCCTGGACGCCGTCCGAAAACGGCCGGGAATGTATATCGGTGACACCGATGACGGCACCGGTTTGCACCACATGGTGTTCGAGGTCGTGGACAACTCGATCGACGAAGCCCTGGCCGGTCACTGCTCCCAAATCACTGTTACGGTCCACGCTGATGAGTCGGTCACAGTGGCCGATGACGGCCGTGGAATACCTGTGGATATCCATCCGGAGGAGGGCCGGTCAGCTGCCGAGGTCATCATGACCGTGCTGCATGCAGGCGGTAAGTTCGATGATTCGTCCTACAAGGTTTCCGGTGGCCTGCACGGGGTCGGCGTATCAGTCGTCAACGCCCTGTCTGAATACCTGCTGCTGACCATTCACCATAGCGGCAGGCTTTACAACCAGGAATACCGGCTGGGTGATCCGCAGGCTCCATTGGCCGAAACGGGCGTCACCGAGCGGCGCGGAACGATCATTCGCTTCAAGCCGAGCGCCCAGATCTTCACGAACATCGAATTTGACTACAACATCCTGGCAAAGCGCCTGCGCGAGCTGTCGTTCCTCAATTCTGGCGTGCGCATCGAACTCATCGACGAGCGTGACGAGAAGCGCGAAGTCTTTCAGTACGAAGGCGGTATCAGTGAGTTCGTCCGCTACCTGAACCGCAACCAGACGCCCATCCATGAGTCGATCATCTGGTTTCGGACCCAGCAAGAGGCGATTACGGTGGAGTTGGGACTGCAGTGGAATGACTCCTATCAGGAGAACATGTACTGCTACACCAACAATATTCCTCAGAAGGATGGCGGCACGCACCTGGCAGGCTTCCGCAGCGCGCTGACCCGAACCCTCAACCACTATGTTGAGGAACAGTACTCAGCGAAGGACAAGACAGCGACCACGGGCGACGATGCCCGCGAAGGTCTGACCGCAATTCTGTCGGTCAAGATGCCGGATCCGAAGTTTTCCTCTCAGACCAAGGACAAGCTGGTTTCCTCGGAGATCAAGGGCATCGTTGAGGCCACGGTCGGCGCGAAGCTTGAGGAATTCCTGCTCGAACACCCGGCTCAGGCCAAGGCCATAGCATCAAAAATCGTCGAGGCGGCCCGAGCTCGCGAAGCTGCCCGAAAGGCCCGCGAGATGACACGTCGCAAGGGTGCACTGGATTTGGCGGGTCTGCCGGGCAAGCTGGCGGACTGCCAGGAGAAGGACCCGGCACTTTCCGAGATCTTCCTGGTCGAGGGCGACTCGGCCGGTGGGTCAGCGAAGCAGGGGCGCGACCGACGCACCCAGGCCATCCTGCCCCTGAAAGGCAAGATACTGAATGTCGAAAAGGCGCGCTTCGACAAGATGCTGTCGTCGGCAGAAGTGGGCACCCTGATCACGGCGCTCGGTTGCGGCATCGGCGCGGACGACTTCAATCCTGACAAGCTGCGCTACCACCGCATCATCGTGATGACCGACGCCGACGTCGACGGCTCGCACATCCGTACGCTGCTCCTGACTTTCTTCTACCGGCAGATGCCGCAGCTCATTGAGCGTGGTCACATCTATATTGCGCAACCGCCGCTCTACAAACTGAAAAAGGGCAAGACCGAGCACTACGTGAAAGACGATGCCGAGCTGAGCGCCATGCTCATGACACAGGCGCTCGAAGACGCGCGTCTGCAAGTCGGCGGCAACGAGCCTCCGGTCATGGGTTCGGCGCTGGAATCGCTTGCGAGACGCTGGATGGAGGTCGCGGCCATTGTGCGGCGTTCATCGCGGCGCTACGACCAGCGCGTGCTCGAGCAATTGATCTATTCGCCGGAAGTAACGACGGCCGATCACGACAATCTCGAATGGCTGACCCAGTGGGGCCGTGCCTTCGAGGCGCAGTTGAACGTTCATGACGACGCTGGCCGCAAGTATCGGGTCCGCGTCCTGCCGGGCGCTGACGGCGGTGCTCCCCGATTGCTGGTCGCTCGCACCGAGCATGGCAGTACCAGCGAGAAGCATATTCACCGCGAGTTCTTTGAATCGGCGGAATACCGTCGTATCGCTGAACTGGGCAAGACGCTCTCGGGCCTGCTGCAACCGGACGCCTCTATCGCGAAGGGCGAACAGCGTCAGGATGTCGGCAGCTTCAAGCAGGCGATCGAGTGGTTGATGGATCAGGCCCGCAAAGGCCAGACGCTGCAGCGCTACAAGGGATTGGGTGAAATGAATCCGGAACAGCTTTGGGAGACCACCATCAACCCGGCGTCGCGTCGCCTGATCCAGGTGCGTATTGAAGACGCGCTGGCGGCGAATGACATTTTTGCGACCCTGATGGGCGACCAGGTTGAGCCGCGTCGAGAGTTCATCGAAAAGAACGCGCTGGCAGTCTCTAATCTTGATATTTAATAAAACTTGATCTGACTGAAGAGATTAGTCGGCTGATAGCGATAATCATGAAGTATTATTTCATCATTCATTCCCCGGTCCCGGCATCGTAGCGACCTTCGCATCGATCCAGGCACGCACTTC
Source organism: uncultured Steroidobacter sp. (assembly GCA_964492345.1). Taxonomy (GTDB): domain Bacteria; phylum Pseudomonadota; class Gammaproteobacteria; order Steroidobacterales; family Steroidobacteraceae; genus Steroidobacter. The sequence goes on from CAZBKC010000005.1 coordinate 25,664, forward strand.
ATCCGCCAGCTCGCGCGGATCGCGGCCGGCAGCCTCAATGGCTGGTCCGATGGTTACCTGAATCACCCCAGGCTTTTTGACCCACCCCCGCCGCGGCCAGAAATACCCGGCGTTGTGTGCGACGGGGATGACCTTGCACCCTGCGCGCGATGCCAGCAGAAAACCGCTGACACCATACTTCCTGGATTCACCCGGCGCCGTGCGGGTGCCTTCGGGGAAAACCAGAATCCACAGACCCTGCGCCAGCCGCTGCTTTCCCTGCTGGACGACCTGGTTCACGGCGGACGCGCCGGCGCCGCGGTTGATGGCAATGGGCTTGAGAAAATGCAGCGCCCAGCCGACCAGCGGAATCCACATCAACTCGCGCTTCAGCACCC
>CAZBKC010000005.1:26050-29032 GCA_964492345.1 uncultured Steroidobacter sp.
TGCCCGCCTGGGCGATCGTTTCCCAGGCCGATGAGTGCTTCCAGACGGAAATATGCGCGCCCGGAAGGATGTTCTCCGCGCCCTCGATCGCGTGAGTCAGGCCGCACGTCACCTTGAGGACCCAGAGCTGTACCCGCGACCAGCTGCGGGCGACCGCATAGAGCCTGTGACTCGGCAACCAGCATAGTGCCAGCACGACGACGGCATACAGGGCCGTGCCGACAAACAGCCAGGTCGTGAAGAGCAACGAACGCAGCAACTGCACTCAGCCGACTCCCGCGTGGATGTTGTTGTCAGCCCGGCAGACGCGACAGGTCCGCAATCCGCAGGAACACGTCGCGTAGACGCACGAGCAACGCCAACCGGTTCATGCGGACGTCGGTGTCCTCCGCCATGACCATGACATTGTCGAAGAACTTGTCCACGTCTTCGCGCAGGCTCGCCAGTTGCGTCAGTGCGGCACCGTATTCGCGGCGCGCCAGCAGTGGATTCACGGCGCGCTCGGTGGCGATCACGTGCTCGAACAGCGCGCGCTCCGCCGGATCCTGCAGTCGACTGGAATCGACTGCCCCGGAGAGGTCGTCGGGGGCCTTGCGCAGGATGTTCGCAATTCGCTTGTTGGCGCCCGACAGACTCTGGGCGTCGGGCAGTGCCAGGAAAGTCACGAGCGCCTGCAGACGTCGATGAATGTCGAGCGGTGACTGCGACCGGCTCGCCACCACGGCGTCGAACATTTCCGTGGTGATTCGCAGCGCCGAATCGTCTTCCAGGTAGGAACTGCGCAACCGTTCCATCAGGTAGTCCCAGATCTCGGCGACAGTCTCTGCCGGTGCTCCGACCGGTTGCTGTGCCACAGCACTCTGGACGAGCTGCATCAGGTCCAGCTCGAGCTCGCGTTCGAAACAGATCCTCAATACACCGAGGGCTGCCCGGCGCAGGCCGAACGGATCGCGCGTCCCGGAGGGTTTCTGGCCGATGCTGAAAATCCCGGCGATCGTGTCGAGCTTATCCGCCATCGACACCGCGATACCGACGCGACCCACCGGCAACTGATCGCCGGAGAAGCGCGGCCAATACTGCTCCTCGAGCGCAGCGGCGACTTCCGCCGGTTCGCCGTCATGCGTTGCGTAGTAGCGGCCCATGAGGCCCTGCAACTCCGGAAACTCGCCGACCATCGCGGTCAGCAGATCGCACTTGCTCAACTGCGCGGCGCGCCGTGTCATCGCAGCATCCGCACCGATGATTTCGGCGATCTGGACTGCGAGCGTCGCGACACGTTCGCCCTTGTCGTGGAGCGAGCCGAGTTTGCCCTGGAAGGTCACGGCCTTGAGTGCTTCGCGCCGCGAATCCAGTGGCTGCCTGCGATCGGTTTCCCAGAAGAACGCTGCATCGGCGAGCCGCGGACGGACCACCCGTTCGTTGCCGTCGCGAACCTTGTCGGGATCGCGGCTCTCGATGTTGGCTACCGTGATGAACGAGTTCATCAATCTGCCGTCGGCTGCCTTCACGGGGAAATAGCGCTGATGGTCCTGCATGGTTGCGATCAGCACTTCCGGCGGTAGATCGAGGAAACGCGCGTCGAAACGACCGGCCAGCGGCACGGGCCACTCGACCAGCGCCGCGACCTCGTCCAGCAGCGACGGCTCGATGACCGCCGTGCCGCCGAGAGATTCGGCGATCGCAGTCGCCGCCACGCGAATCGACTCGCGGCGCTGCGCGACGTCCACGACCACCCGCCCCTTCTCCTTCAATAGATCCGGATACTTTGCCGGGCTGGAAATGGCAATCGCCTGCGGGGCGTGGAAGCGATGGCCGTGTGAATGCTTGCCGGCCTGCTTGCCCAGCACCTCGGCTTCGACCACCGTCGACCCTAACAACATCACGACCCAGTGCACGGGCCGGACGAATTCCTGGGTGCCGCTGCCCCATCGCATGCGTTTGGCGATCGGCAGTTCTCCCAGCGCAGCGGACACGATGCCCGGCAACAATGCGGCGACGGCTTCGCCGGGCTTCACGCCGACGAATTGCAGGACGCGACCCTTGGGTCCATCCACCTGCTGCAATTCTTCGAGCGTCACGCCGCAGGAAGCGGCGAATCCCAACGCGGCGCGAGTGGGCTGACCGCTCGCATCGTAGGCATTGGCAACCGCGGGCCCCTGTCGGCGGATTTCCTGGTCCGGCTGACGATCGGCAACCCCGGCGACGCGCACCGCGAGTCGCCGCGGCGTCGCAAACCATTCGACATCGCCGTGTTTCACATTGGCCGTCTCAAGACCCCGGGCGACACCGCTCGCAAAGGCCTGGGCAAGCGTGAACAGGGATTTTGGCGGCAGCTCTTCCGTGCCGATCTCGACGAGGAAATCGCGCTTGCTCATGGATTCGACGCTCCGGCCGCCGCGCGCGCGAGCATGGGGAAGCCGAGCGCCTCGCGAGACTTGAAGTATGTTTCTGCGACGGCCTTGGCCAAGGCACGCACTCTCAGGATGTAGCCCTGGCGCTCCGTGACCGAGATGGCCTTGCGAGCATCGAGCAGATTGAAGGTGTGGGATGTCTTCAGCATCTGTTCGTAGGCCGGCAGCGCCAGCCCGTTGTCCAGCAGCGTGCGGCACGCCGCTTCATGTTCCTGGAAGTGCCGAAACAGCATCGCCGTGTCGGCGAATTCGAAGTTGTACTTCGATTGCTCGACTTCGTTCTGGTGATACACGTCGCCATAGGTCACGCGCCCGAACGGACCGTCTGACCACACGATGTCGAAAATGCTCTCCACACCCTGCAGATACATCGCCAGGCGTTCGAGTCCGTAGGTGATCTCGCCCATGACCGGACGGCAGTCGAGGCCGCCTACCTGCTGGAAGTAGGTGAACTGCGTGACCTCCATGCCGTTCAGCCAGATCTCCCAGCCCAGCCCCCACGCGCCGAGGGTCGGCGACTCCCAGTTGTCCTCGACCAGCCGGATGTCGTGCGTCAGCGGATCGAAACCGA
>CAZBKC010000006.1:0-28656 GCA_964492345.1 uncultured Steroidobacter sp.
ACACGGCTTTCCGAACCGGCGCCGAGCGCGAGCGCAATGGGCAGGATGCCGAGAATGGTGGCGAGCGTCGTCATGAGAATGGGACGCAGGCGCGCGGCCGCGGCCTCCCGGACGGCCGCGAGCGCATCGGCGACACCGGCGTCACGTCGCTGGTTGGCAAACTCGACGATCAGGATGCCGTTCTTGGTGACCAGGCCCACCAGCATGATCAGTCCGATCTGCGAGAAGATGTTCAGGGTCTGATCGAAATACCACAGGGAGAACAGTGCCCCGGCCAGCGCCAGCGGCACCGTCAGCAATATGACAAAGGGATCGACGAAACTTTCGAATTGGGCCGCCAGTACCAGATAGATGAGAACCAGTGCTAGCAGGAATACCCAGCCGAGCGATGAGGCACTTTCGACGAAATCCCGCGCCGCGCCGGTCAGTGAGGTGGTGAAGCGTTCGTCCAGCGTGGCGCGTGCGGTCTGTTCGAACGCCGCGATGCCTTCGCCCATGGTCCGGCCGTTGGCCAGCGTTCCGGATACGGTGGCCGCCGCATAACGGTTGAAACGGTACAACTCCGGCGGCGAACTGCTCTCTGCAAAACTCACCAGGTTGTCGAGCCGGACCATCTCATCGCCGTTGACCGAGCGCACGCCGATATTGCCCAGATCGTCCGGTCGCGAACGGAAATCGCGAGTGAGCTGCCCGATGACGTCGTACTGCTTGCCGTTGAAGATGAAGTAGCCGAAGCGCTGTCCGCTCAGCGCCGACTGCAGCGTCTGCGCAATATCGAGCGTGCTGACGCCCAGGGACTGCGCCTTCTCGCGCTCGAGACTGACGCGCACTTCGGGCTTGCTGAACTTCAGATCGCTGTCGACGAACGTGAAAGCCGCACTCTGCCGGGCTTCCTCCAGAAACTTCGGCAGCACTTCCTGCAACTGGTCGAAATCCGCGGCCTGCACCACGAACTGCACGCCGCTCTGGTTCGACCGGCGCTCGCCGATACTCGCCTCCTGGGTGATGTTGACCCGGGCCGCGGTGAACTGCTTCGTCAATGCCTGCAGATCGTCCGCGATCTGCGCCTGCGAGCGCTCGCGCTCGCTTTTGTCCTTGAGGAACAGACGCACGAAGCCGTTGTTGATGGGTCCCTGAATGCCCGGACCGCCGCCCGCCCCCGGCACCTGCGTCATCATCATGCCCGCTTCGGGAACGCGCTCGGCCGTGGCCGCGGTGAGATCGTCCATGAATCTCTGCATGTATTCGTAGCCCACGCCCTCTGGTGCTGTCGCGCGGACCCAGACGCGACCGCGATCCTCCATGGGAGACAGCTCGCGCGGCAGCACCTTGAAGAACATCACGATGATGACGGACGCAACCAGCAGGACGCCCAGGGCCAGCCGGCGATGACGCAGGAAGCGCGCAAGTCCGCGTTCATAGCCGTGCTCCATCGCCGCGAAGATCGCCTCCGTCTTCTGGAACAGCACGCCGCGGGACTGATGAGGCCGAAGCAGGCGCGAACTCAGCATGGGTGTCAGCGTGAGAGCCACGAGGGCCGAGATCATGACGGCACCGGCGATCGTCATGCCGAACTCGCGGAACAACCGGCCCGACAAGCCGCCCATGAACAGCAGCGGCAGAAACACCACCGCCAGCGTGATGGTCGTCGAGACCACCGCCATGAAGATTTCCTTCGTGCCGTCGATGCCCGCCTGCATTGGCGGCATGCCCGATTCGATCTTGCTGTAGATGTTTTCCAGCACCACGATGGCGTCGTCCACGACCAGGCCGATCGCCAGCACGATGCCGAGCAGCGACAGCGTGTTGATGGAGAATCCCGCCACATACATGACGGCGAAAGTACCGACGATCGACACCGGGATTGCGACCACGGGGATCAGCGTCGTGCGCCATTCACGCAGGAAGGCGAACACCACGAGCACCACCAGCATGAAGGCAATGAAAATGGTCTCGGTGACTTCCAGCAGCGAGCGCCGCACATATTCGGTGTTGTCGTAGGCCACCCTGACGTCGATGTCCGGCGGAACTTCCTTGCGGATCTGCTCCAGGCGGCGGCGCAGCTCGTCGACGATCTCGATCTGGTTGGCGCCGGGTTGCTGTTTGAAGTACAGACCGGCGATCGGGACGTCACCCATCTTCAAGGCGCCCCGCTCGTTCTGCGCGCCGAGCTCGGCATAGCCGATGTCGCGGAAACGCACGATGCTGTCGCCACTGCGTTTGACGACGAGCGCGTTGAATTCCTCCGGCGTATTGAGGCGCGACAGCGTTTTGACCGGCAGCTCGACGGCCTCGCCTTCGATGCGCCCCGAGGGCAGCTCGATGTTCTCGCGCGCCAGCGCGTGGCGCACGTCGAGCGGCGACAGCCCGTAGGCAGAGAGCTTCTCCGGATCCATCCACAGACGCATCGCATACCGCTTCTCTGCCGGCTGATCGACGCCAGCGATGCCGGGCACGGTCTGCAGCCGCTCACGCAGCGAATTGGCATAGGCACCGAGTTCGAGCTGGGTGCGTGTCGGGCTGCTGAGCGCCAGCCCGAAGATCGGCTGCGAGTCGGCATGCGCCTTGTTGAGGATCGGCGGATTGGTGTCGGGCGGCAGATTGCGCACCGCACGGGCGATCTGGTCGCGCACGTCGCTGGCCGCGGTGTCGAGATCGGTGTCGAGATCGAACTCGGCCGAGATCGAGCTGGCCCCCTCGCGGCTGGTCGAAGTGAGCGTGCGGATGCCGGCGACGGAATTGACAGCCTCTTCGAGCGGCTCGGTGATCTGTGCCTGCACGACTTCGGCGGCAGCGCCCGGGTAACTCGTCGTGATGGACAGGGTCGGCGGGTCGACGGCGGGGTATTCGCGAATGCCCAGCTGCACCAGGCTGATCGCGCCGGCGAGCACGATCAACAGCGAGATCACGATCGTGAGCACCGGCCGGCGGATGCTGATTTCGGCAAGTGTCATGGCGATCCTTCTTCAGCGCATCTTCAGGTCGACGTCTCGCCAATCACCGCGACGGCCTGGCCTGGCCGCAACTGCTGCAGTCCTGACGTGATCACCAGATCGCCCGCCTCGAGTCCGGACAGGATGTGCACCGTGGTCTGCGTGCGGGTGCCGGTCTGCACGGCGCGCGATTCGGCCTTGCCGTCCCGGACGATGAAGACGTTCTTTTCATGCAGCCCGGGTACGACCGCAACCGCCGGTATCAGCAGCGCATCGCTGAGCTGCGTCAGGGTGATCTCGACGCTCGCAAAGGCGCCCGGCAGCATGCGCGCCGCCGGATTCGGGCAGATGGCCCGGATCAGCACCGTGCGGGTGGCAGCATCGATGCGCGGATCGATGGCATAGACCTGTCCCTGGAATTTCCGGTCGGCGCCTGCGATCGCGAATGCAATCGGGCTGCCGGTCCTGATCCGCATGGCGTACTTCTCGGGGATGGAGAAGTCGACCTTGAGCCGGTCGAGGCGTTGCAGGGTCGCGATGCGTGTCGCAGCGTTGACATACGAACCCTCGCTCACATAGCGCAGGCCCACGACACCATCGAACGGCGCGCGGATCTCCGTCTTGGCGATCTGCGCCTCGGTCAGTTCAATCTCCGCGTCCTGGACATGGAGTTCGTTGAGCGCGGTGTCGTACTCCTCCTGGCGCGCGACGCCCTGCTTGAGCAGCTGCGCAATGCGTCGCTCGCGCAATGTCGCGAGTTCCTTGCGGTACCGCGCTCGCGCCCGCGTCGCCGTCAGATCGGCATCGTTGAGCTTCACCAGCAGATCGCCCTTGTGGACCCGTGCCCCTTCGACGAAATGAATGGCGACGACCTTGCCGTTCGTCTCCGCCTGCAGTTCCACGGCTTCTTCGGCGAGCAGCGTACCGGTCGAGTTCAGGGTTTCGGCGAACACCGCGGGCTCAACCAGAACCGCCGACACGCGCAGCGGCTGGCGGCCGCTGTCGCCACCGCCCTGCGGCCTGGCCGCTGTCCGTTCGGAAGCATGCAGCAGGGGCAACACCTTCGGTGCCGCAATACCCGTCATCACGGCCAGCACGACCAGCGACCACAGGGAGTATTTCAACAGCGGCTTCACGATTACCTTCCCGCCGTGCGCGCAAATGCAGGCGACAGCGGATCAGCCGCCTGGATATCCGCAATAGTGGCTTCTTCGATGCTCAGCGCATTCGCCTGCAGGGCGGGGGCGCACATCGCCACGGCGACGAGCGCGGCTTTCATCGATGAACGCACACTCATGCAGATTCGCGAACCTCGCGGAGAGCGGGAGGATTCTGCCGCTTTCGGCAGTTCGTCCAGTCAGACGGGATCGCGCGTCCTGCCCCCACCTGTCGCGGTGTGAGGGTTTCCTTCAGGCGACGCTGACGATTTCCCGACCGATGAGATCGAGTACCGCGCGATGCACCGCTTCCTGCGGCAATTCGCGCAACTTCCGGACAAGGGCGGCAAAGTCGAGCGAACCTTCCTGGGCCAGTGCACGCAGTACGGACACAGCGGTCGGATCGAGCTGGGTCAGCGCACCGTTGATGGGCAGGCGTCCCTGCGCATCGGGCGATGCACGGACATCGAGCTGCAGTCGCGAGGCATCCTGCAGCATGGGCATGCGCTGGTTGAGGAACAGGCCGACGTCGAACGGTGCGGCCAGCGTCTCCTGCATTCCGATCCAGTGCTGAAATTCGCTCTGGGTCTGTGGATCGGCAACAGCCTGCGCGAACTGCTTCATGACGGACTGCAGGCGATCCGGCGTTGCATTCGCCAGCGACCTGCGACCGTCGATGCTCGACGCCAGCACGCGCGAACACACCCAGCTCACGTAGTCCTGCGTGGTCGGCGGATACGTGCCGACGGAGAAGTGGAAGCTGCCTTCCTGCAGCGGAATCACCTGGTGCCACCAGCCGCGCGGCACATACAGCACGTCTCCGGCCTCGAGTGTGCAATCGAGCACCGGTGTCACGGGACAAGGCTGGTCGCTGCGTTCGCTGGTCTGATGACTGAGCGGCAGCGGCAAGGTCGGCGCGAACACCTGCCAGCGCTTGCGTCCGATGAGCTGGATGGCGAACACATCGTGTGTGTCCCAGTGCCGGCCGAAAGTACCGTCGCCGCAGAAACTGAGATAGGCATTGCCGCTGGCCGGGGCGCCGGCAAACCGGCCGACCTCGACACACATGCGGCGCGCGAAACCGAAGTGCGTCTCCAGCCGGTTGATGACCAGCGTCGCACCGCTGCGCATGTGACTGTAGAAACCGATCTTGTTGAGCCGCCGCCGGCGCTGCCCGAGTTCGAGCAGTTCGTGCGTATAGGCTTCGGTGGGCACCGGGCCGCGGCTGAAGAGCTGCAATCCGCCCGGCGTCGGCTCGATGCGATACAACAATTCATCGAGGCCAGCCCAGTCGACCGGCCGCTCATTCATCGCAGCGCGCAGCAGCCAGGGCTCCCGCTCGAAGTAGCGACCGCGGAAGTCGCCCGTGCTGAGCCCGAACTCGATCATGGATTCTGGGCGACCCTCTCGGTCTCGGCCGTGTCGGATCGGCTCTGTCGCGCAACGCCGCTGCCGAACGAAAATGAACGGATGACCCGGACATGCACAGCGGCGCCCTCGTCCTGCGGCGGTTCGAAGCGCCACTCGCGCACAGCCGCCAGCGCCGCCTCGCCGAATTCAGCGGAGCTGCTGTCCGCAACGGTCGGCACACGCACGCGCCCGGCCGAATCGATGACGAAATCGACCATCGCGTGGCCGCGTACCGGCTGACTCCGCAGCTTCTCCGGGTACATCGGCATGCTGCCCGCCACACGACGCGGCGCATGTTTCATCTGTTCCCACTCCAGGGTGCGGACTCTCGGACTGGCATCGTCGACAGCCGCAAACACCGACTTGATCGCGTCCCTGTGACTCAGTGAGGCCACGGTGCCTGACCTGCGGTAGTCGAACTGGATGATTTCCCGCCGCGGGACGGTGGTACTGCGCGCATCGGCGAGCCGCCATTTCATGAGCGCATCGAGGGTGGCATCGACGAATGCCGGATCGCTGGCTTCGAGCGCCACGGCGTCTTCGATGCGGCCGTCGGCCTTGACCGTAAAGATCACGGTCGCATAGCCCGCCGTCACCGTCGTCGGCCGCAATTTTTCGGGAAAGACCGGCGCCTCGTAGCGATGCAAGGCCGGCAGAGTCGCGGGCGGCCCGCTGCTGAAATCCCAAGGCTCAGCGGCGGCGGCTGCGGCAGCAAGCGCCGCCACCACCATCGACAGGATCTGCTGCAGAACTGGTTTCATACGCACCCAGACGAGGGCATCCGATTCTGCGGACGGATCCCGCCGCTTGCCCCCTACCTTATTAAAAGAGAAGGGGATGGCTGACCGACGAAGCTCCTGCAGCTGCTCTCCTACGGCTCGCCCTTCAGCGGACCGAAGGCCGCGGGCGGCCGACGGTGGTTGGTGGCCGCCGTATAGGCGGAGGCGATTTTCAGCAGCGTCGGTTCGTCGAAGGGTCGTCCCGCGATATCCATGGCAACGGGCAGCTTCGCGGCAATGGGCCCGACCAGGCGTGTGCGATCGTCGCCTTCGAGGCGCTCGCCGCCTCCGCCGCCGCCAGACGGCCACGCCGAAGCGGGTGTCTGCGGCGCAGTGGGATCGCGGATGAGGTCATACACTTCCGTCGTGAAACCGGCCGGCACCGTGATCACCGGGAATCCCTGCGCACCGAGGAAGCTCCACACACCCGTGCCGTTGCGGCCATTGATCGGCGGACCGGCAGGCGCACCCAGCCTGGTCGGCGGCAAGTTGCTGGTCGGATACACGAGTGCATCGAGCTTCTGCTCCGCCATGCACTGCAGAATTACCTGCTGCACGCCGAAGCGACGCAGCATCCGCTCCGCCATGTTGTACTCAGTCATCTTCTCGGCGTTCTCGCGGGCGCGCTTGCGATCCGGGAACGTCGGATCCTGATGAAAATTCGACCTGGCAATCAGATCGGCATTGCTGGTGATGGCGGTGTCGCCGCGCTCTCGCAGATACAGATTGAGCATGTACTTGTTCTGGCCGTCCGCATCGGAGCTGCCGAAGTCGCGCAACGTCACCTTCTCGGGCGCCAGCGCCGGATTCATGCGCATGTCGAGCAGCTTCGAGGTGTGATCTGCGGTGGCCTTGCCATTGGCATCCACCGGGAACAGGTCAGGGAATCGCTTCGTGAACAGCTTGTTGTCGGCCTGCGGCACGTACTTGCGCAGACAGCTCGTGAACAGTTCGCCTTGCGGTCCCGGATCGACCACCGTGGCGCCGAGCTTGCGCAGATCCTCCACCCCTTGCGAAACGATATCGATCGTCTGCTCATCTGCCTTCGTGAACAGCGCCTTGTTCATGTACTCGCGCACGACACCGATGCGGATGCCGTCGAGCCGCTTCTCGTGGGCGAAGCTTTCGTAGGATTGCGATGGCGTGCGGCCAATGCTGAACACCGTCAGTTCGTCCTCGGGATCGTAGCCGGCGATGACATCGAGCACGCGCGCCGCGTCGGCAACCGTGCGACAGATCGGACCGACCCGCGTGTTGATGCCGATCTGCACCATGCCCTTGCGGCTGACCAGTTCCTGCGTGGCCGCGATGCCCACCGCGCTCGCGGCGCTGGCCGGGCCGCGGATCGAGGAGCCCGACTCTTCGGCGATCGAACAGGTGACCAGATTTGCGCCTACCGCCGATCCCGAACCCGAACTGGAACCGCGCGGGCTGCGCTCCGTGTCGTAAGGATTGCAGAACGTACCGCCGTAGGAGCTGCGCGGTACACCCGAGGCGTACTCGCCGAGATTCGATTTCGCCAGCATGATCGCGCCCGCCGCGCGCAGTCGCTCGACGAACGTGGAATCCTCCTGCGGACGATCGTTGGCATACGGCACATCGGCACCGGAGGTCGTGCGCATGTCGAAGGTGTCGTACTGATCCTTGATGGCCATCACCACGCCATGCAACGGTCCGACCAGCTTGCCCGTCTTCGCAAACTCCGCGTCCTGCGCGGCCGCGATTTCCAGCGCATCCGGCATCGAGGGCGAATCATCCTTCTTGTCCGTCAGGCTGCGCGCCTTGCGCGGATCGAAGCCCCAGGACTTGAGCTTCGCTGGCCGCAGGTTGAGTGTCACCAGCGAATTGATCTGACCGGCGTTCGCAATGGTGGTGATGGGCCCGAGAATGCCCTGCGGCTGATTCACACACGTACCGTCGTAGGCCTTGATGCGCTTCAGATACAGGTTCACCAGTTCGACCGACGTGATCTGCTTCGAGAGGATGGCCTGCTGGATCTGCGGAATCGTCGCCTCTTCCAGATGGAACTTGACCGGCGCATCGGCATGTACTGCGGTCGCAGCGAGGCCGACAGCGACGAGAGCGGCTTTCAGTATCTGAATGCGCATGAAAAATCCTCAGGGCAACGCGATGGTTTCGTCCGGCAGCGCCGGGGTGTGCACAGGCAGGCGCCGCGCATGCGTGAGCTGTTCAAAGCTGTAGCCGAGGGCCAGCAGCTTCGGCTCGCTGAATGCGGGCCCGAAGAACGACAGGCCCACCGGCAGATCGTCGCCGGTGAACCCGGCGGGCACGATCAGATCGGGGAAACCGGTGAGGTTGGCGATGTTGGTCGCGGATGAAATAGCACCGGCACCCGCTTCGGCGGGCGGCGCTGCGATGAGGCCGGGGCGGCGCGGCGACGTGGGATAGACGATGGCATCGAGCTTTTCCGCCGCGATCACGCCCTCGACGAGCGTGCGCACCATCGGCAGGCCGTGATCGCGAACCGCGAGGTAGCGTGCGTCGTCGAGCTTGCCGCTGCCGGCCTCGCGCTTGAACAGCGTCCAGCGGCTTGGATTGGGACCGGCATCGCCGCCCTGCAGCGAGACGACGCCGTTGGCGCGATCGATCAGCTCGTCGATGTTCTTCGGATACTGCGGTCCGACGGTCTTGAGGTAGTCGGCAATCTGCGCGGCGAACTCCGGATTGCGAATGGCGCTGTAGAACTCGGCCTTGCCGTCGAGCAGCCATTTCGGATAGCGCACATCGACGATGGTCGCGCCCGCCTTGCGCATCGCCGCCAGCGCCGCTTCGACGACCCAGTCGACATCGGGATCCGCGCCCATGAAATCGCGCGCAACGCCGATGCGTGCGCCCTTGAGCGCATCCGCTTTCAGGAACTGCGTGTAGTCGCTGTAGAACTTGCCCTTGCTCTTCCGGGTCGCCGCGTCCGCGGTATCGACCCCCGTCATCACGCCCAGCGACACCGCGATGTCGTACACGTTACGTGTCATCGGGCCGCCGGTATCGAACGTCAGCGCCAGCGGCACGATGCCGTCGCGACTCATGAGCCCGTGCGTGGGCTTGAGACCGACGATGCCGTTCGAGGTCGACGGGCCGCGAATGGAGCCGCCGGTGTCGGTGCCCAGACCCAGCGGCGCATACGCAGCAGCGATCGCCACACCGGTCCCTCCCGACGAACCCGAAGGCGTACGCGTGAGATCGTGGGGATTGAGCGTCTGTCCGCCGAGCGAGCTGTGCGCACCGCCGGATGCGAACTCGGACAGATTGACCTTCGCCAGGATGATGGCACCCGCCGCCCGCAGCTTTTTCACGACGAAGGCATCGTCCGGCGGAATCGATTCCTGCAGCAGGATCGAGCCGGCCGTGGTCGGCATGTCGACGGTGTCGAAGTTGTCCTTCAGGACCACCGGAATGCCATGCAGCGGCGAGCGCGGTCCCTTCGTCTTGCGCTCTGCATCGAGTGCGCGCGCCTGCTCGAGCGCCTGTGGATTCAGTGCGATCACGGCATTGATCGCCGGACCGTGGTCATCGTAGGCCGCGATGCGCGCCAGGCACATCTGCACCAGTTGTTCCGACGTCAGCGTCCCCGCCTTGAACGCTGCATTGAGGTCGGCAATGGTCGCCGTATCGAACGCCACCGTACCCGCCAGCACCGTGCAGGAAATACACAGGCCGCAGATCGCCGTCAGTAACTTGCGCAACATCCGCATACCTTTAATACGTCAGCAGATCGCTCTTGAGTGCCGGGGTGAACTTCGGCAGCACGATGGCCCTGGTGGCCTGTTCGAAGTCGTAGCCGTAGCCGATGAGCTGCGCTTCGCTGAATGCCTTGCCGAAAAAGGAAATCGTCACGGGCAGGCCTTCCGCCGTCATGCCTGCGGGCACGATCAAGTCGGGGAAGCCCGTCTGGTTGGCAAAGTTGGCCGGCGAATCGGCGGCCACCGGCGGATCAAGGGGCTTGATCGGCTGCGCCGGCCGCGGCGAGGTCGGATAGACGATGGCATCGAGCTGGTACTTGTCGAAGAGGCCGAGGATCGTCGCCCTGGTGCCGGCAAGCACTTCATTCTTCGCCGCGAGGTACACAGGATCGTCGAGGCTCAGTGCGACCGAGTTGGTGTACTGCAGCGCCACGGCTTTTTCGGGACTGCGATATCCGGACGCCGGATCGTTGGCCTTCGCCGCGATCTCATCCAGCGTGCGCGGGTAGCCGGGTTTGGTCGTCTTCAGATACTCGGCGATGTCGGCCTTGAACTCGGCACCGACCACCAGGTTGTAGATCCCCTGGCGCGAGGCCAGCAGATGATCGGGAAACTGCACCGGATCGACGACCACCGCGCCGAGCGACTGCAGCGTTGCGATGGCTTTTTCGACCACCGCATCGGTGCCTGGATCCTTGCCGAGAAAATCGCGGGCGATGCCGATGCGTGCACCTTTCAAGGCGCCGAGCCGCAGGTACTTCGTGTAGTCGGTTTCGTACTTGCCGGCGCTCTTGTAGGTCGCGGCATCCGCCGGATCGACACCGGTCATCACGCCCAGCGTGACGGCAATGTCATAGACACTGCGCGCCATCGGACCGCCCGTGTCGAAAGACAGACCGAGCGGCACGATACCGTCGCGGCTCATGAGTCCGTGCGTTGGCTTGAGCCCGACGATGCCGTTCGCCGACGATGGACCGCGCACCGATCCGCCGGTGTCGGTGCCGAGGCCGAACTGACCGAAGGCCGCCGCAATCGCGGCACCCGTGCCGCCGCTCGAACCGGAAGGCCCGCGCGTCAGATCGTGGGGATTGCGTGTCTGGCCGCCTGCCGAACTGAAACCATTGGGCACGGTGCCGGCCTTGACGAGGGCCGGATCCTTCGCGCCGCTCACACTGCCGCCGCTGCCGGCGAATTCGCTGAGGTTGACCTTCGCCAGGACGATGGCGCCGGCGTCGCGCAGTTTCTTCACCACATAGGCATCGTCCGGCGGGATCGAGCCCTCGAGCAGTTGCGAACCCGCCGTGGTCGGCAGATCGAATGTATCGAAGTTGTCCTTGAGCAGCACGGGAATGCCGTGCAACGGACCGCGTACCTTGCCCGCCTTGCGTTCCTTGTCGAGCTTCCTCGCCTCGGCGACGGCGTTGGGATTGAGCGTGATCACGGCATTGATCGTCGGCCCCTGCTTGTCATAGGCGTCGATGCGTTTGAGATACGCCTTCACGAGCTGTTCGGAGGTCAGCTTGCCGGTCGCGAACGCAGCATTGACGTCTTCGATGGTCGCCGTATCGATATCGAGTGTCGTGGCGGACGCCACCGAGAGCGACGCCAGCAACGCCAGCGTCACGAGAACGCGACGGCCTGCACGCAACGCGCGGCTCACTTGTTCCACCGGATGTTCTGCGCCTTGCCCACGTCGGGCACGGGTGTCGACGCAGTGAGCGGCGGCTTGCGCAGGTGCCAGTCGGTCGCCTTCTCGTACGCCTGTGCCAGTGCCAGCACCTTGCCTTCCGAGAAGGTCGGACCGGCGATCATCAGGCCGATCGGCAATCCGCTCTTGCTGAAGCCGCAGGGAATCGAGACCGCCGGCAGGCCCATCACATTGAAGGGCTGGCAGTTGGAGACGACACGCGGATTGCCTGCTGCACCTTCGCTGGCCCGCTGCAGCAGCTCGTCCAGCGTCGGTGCAACGATGCGCTGGGTCGGCAACACGACCAGATCGAAATCCTTGAAGGCGCCGTCGACCTTGCGCCGCACCAGCTCCACTTCCCAGCGTGCGCGGATGTAGTCGACTGCTTTCGGATCCGCCTCGGCAATGCTCTGGAGGCGGCGGCGCTCCGGCAGCATGTACTTGCCCGGCGCGTTCCTGAAATATTCTTCGTGCCACGCCAGCGTTTCGCCGAGCGTGCCCAGGCTGCCGAGATGCGTGACACCCGGCAGGCTGACTTCGGCCACTCCCTTGGTTAGCCTGGCGAGAAGATCGATCGCCTTCTCGACGGCCGCCGCCACTTCTGCGTCGACGCCGTCGAAATAGCTGATCGGCATGCCGAGACGAAGACCGGAGACGGGCTGCGCCAGCTGTGCCACGTAGTCTTCCTTGTCGTGGCGCACGCTGGTGATATCGAGCTGATCGTAGCCCGCCATCGCATTCAACATGAGCGCCGTGTCCTCGACCGTGCGCGTCATCGGCCCGCAATGATCGAGGGACAGCGTCAGCGGCATGATGCCCTTGATGGGCACCAGCCCGTACGTCGGCTTCAGACCGACGATGCCGCAGAACGATGCCGGCATGCGCACGGAGCCGCCGGTGTCGGTGCCGAGCGCACCGTGGCTGAGGAACGCAGCCACCGCGGCGCCAGAGCCCGAGGAGGAACCGCCGGTGTTGTGCGCCAGATTCCAGGGATTGCGCGCCGGCCCCCAGAACGACGTCTCGCCGCCGCCCATCGCAAATTCCTGAGTGTTGGTCTTGCCGACAATGACGGCGCCGGCCGCGCGCAGTCGCGCCACCACGGTCGCATCTTCTGCAGGCACGCGATCCTCGAACAGTGCACTGCCGCCGGTCGTGCGCGCATCCGCCGTGTCGATGATGTCCTTGATCGCGACCGGTACGCCGTGCAGCGCGCCGCGCAGCTTGCCTGCCTTCTGTTCGGCATCGAGCTGTCGGGCCTGCGCCAGCGCCTGGCTCTTCATCACGGTGATGAAGGCGTCCAGCTTCGAATCGTAGGTGGCGATGCGGGCGAGCGTGGCTTCCGTCAGGTCGACCGCGGAGATCGCTCCGGCGCGGATGTTCGCTGCAGCTTCGGCGAGCGTGAACTGCGTGGGATCGGCAGCGGCGGCGGCGAAGCCGCGTCGCGCGATGAAGTGTGATACTGCCGTGCCGGCGGCGAGCAGCGTGAACTGACGTCGTGTAATGCTCATGCGTTCTCGTTATCTGGCTGCTGTCTCGTACCAATAGGCGGGCGCGTCCTTCTGGAACAGCAGCGACTTGGGAATCATCGAATGAATCCCCTTGGTGCCGTCCACGACTTGCGTGACGCGGAAATCGATCGCAATGCTCGACAGCGCGAAGGCGTGATAGAAATCGAGGCCTTTCAATTCACCGAGCCAGGCATTGGTCTCGTGGATGGCCATCTGCATTGCATTGTCCAGATCCGGATCGAGACCGAACGCGATGTAGTGCGTCGGCGTCTCGGCCCGCGGCGCCTTCAGTGTCCGCCCCTTGTGCAGAACGAACTGAAGGATCGCCGTATTCGCAGTCTCGATGGCGTTGACCGTAACTTCGCCATCCCCCTGAGCCGCGTGTGAATCGCCCGTATAGAAGAGTGCGCCGGGATGAAAGACCGGCAGATAGAGAGTCGTGCCTGCCACGAGTTCCTTGCAGTCGAGGTTGCCGCCGAACAGTCCCGGCGGACCGCTGCGGCGATTGGTGCCGTCCGACAGCGGCGGCAGCGTGCCCATCACGCCCATGAATGGACCGAGCGGCACTTCGATGCCGGGCTCGAACAGACCGACATTGCGCTTGCGATCCAGCTTCACGACCTTGGAAAAGGCCTGCGGAACCGCATCGGGAATGCCGCCGGCACCGGGACGCATGCCGACCGTGCCATAGGGAATCCGCGGCACGACGGAAAGAATGCGCACCTCGATCGAGTCGCCCGGCATCGCACCTTCGATCGCGACCGGACCCACCAGCAGGTGCCCGTTCTGGATGCCGGCATAGCGCGTGGTTTCCTTCACGACCTTGTCGATCTCGCCGATGGCGCGCCTGTCTTCTGCATCGAGCTGGATGCCGTTCTCGTCGAGCCATTGCTGCGGCGTCTTCTCGCCCCAGCGGTTGCCGCCACCCGTCTCGAACTTGACGGTCTGCCCCGACTTGATGGTGAGCACCGCGCTCTTCTGCGCGGGAAAGTTGCCGATGGCCGAATTGGCCGGCGTCAGCGACAACAGATGATCGAACTTCGGCTCTGCAGCATGGGCGCTGCCGATCGCCAGCACCACACCAGCCAGGAAGGTTCGCGTGCCGTTCCGCGCACCGATGAGACGGGAAGGAATTTTCATGATGGGTATCAGATGGGCGGCTTCTGCCAGCCACCGCTCTTGCTTTCGAGATAGCTCGCGACGGCCAGCGTGATGTCCTCGCGCCACGGCGCAGCCACCACCTGTACGCCGATGGGCAGCTTGCCGTCGGCGGAGCTGCCGCAACGGACGACGGTCACGGGCCAGCCCGTGCTGTTGAACACACCGGTGTATTGCCACGTCGTTCCGGGACCGCCGAAACCGCCGGTGCCCGGTTCCGCATCGATCGGTTGTGCGGGCTTGCCGGCGACGGGACAGAGGAACACGTCGTACTGGGTCATCCAGTCGAGCATCAGCGACTTGCCTTCGTCCTGCTTTTCCCAGGCTTCGACATACTCGGCGCTGGTGATCGGCGTCATGGACTTCATGCGCTCCTTCACCGACGGCGAGAAGTTCTTCGTGCCCCAGCGATCCGCCAGTCGCTGATAGAACTGCCAGGCATCGCCGCTGGTGAGCCTGGAGCGCGCGGCATTCAGATCCAGCAGGATCTGCTGCGGCACGTCCTCGTTCACGCCGGCGGCACCGCTCTTCAGCCAGGCTGCGGCCTGGCGAACGGTCTTGCGCGTGTCGTCGTCGGTCGCACCGGCGCCCGTCGCTTTGTTGTCGACGCAGAACGCGACCTTCAGCTTGCTCAGGTCGACCTTGGCGGGATCCGCCCAGGGCACCGGGGCGCACGACACATCGTGAAAATCCGGACCGCTGATGAGCGGCGTGATCAGCGTCAGATCCTCGACCCAGCGAGTCATGGGGCCGAGCTGCTGCCACAGATCGAACACGCCGCCATAGTCGACGATGTGACCGGTGCGCGGCACACGCACGCTGGTCGGCTTGATGCCCGCAATGCCGTTGTTGTGAGACGGGCCGCGAATCGAACCGCCCCAGTCCGATCCAATGTCGAACGCGGCGCCGCCGGCCGCGACGATGGCACCGGCACCGCCCGACGAGCCAGAAGTACTGCGCGTCAGGTCATAGGGATTGTGCGAACCGCCGAACAGCAGGTTGCTGGCCGTGCTGATGCCGCCCAATCCGCCGAGCGTGAACTCCGGGGTATTGGTCTTGCCGAGAAGAATGGCGCCTGCCTTGCGCACGCGCGCCACGACCGTGGCGTCCTTCTGCGGCACATATTGCTGGCGACCCATGGTGGCGCCGGTGGAGATCACACCTTCGGTATCGAGCGAGTCCTTGATCGTCATCGGCACGCCGTGCAGCGGTCCGACGAACTCGCCGCGCGCCGCCTTGGCATCGAGTGCCTTCGCTTCTGCGCGCGCCCGGTCGTAGGAGTGGGTGACGACAGCGTTCAGCCGGTCGTTCACCGCAAGCTGTCGATTGATGTAAGCCTCGACCGCTTCGCTGGCAGAGATCTTTCTGGCGCGGATCAATCCCGCCAGCTGCTTCGCCGACATGAAGATTATTTCGTCCGTCTTGCCGGCCGCCGACGTGATCGAGGGCGCAACTGAAACGACAGCGGCGGTCGCAGCCGCCGCTGCCCTGCCTGACAACATTCGCAACAGATCACGGCGCTGCAGGCGATTCGTCGTGCTGTCGTCGGTCGCGAATTCTTTGCTCATGCACACTCCCGCTGCTTCGTCTCATTGACGCACCTGACGCTGCGTCCCCCACCGGGGCGGAGGAAGAATTTCACGGGGAGTTCACGGAGGTTCGGAAGGGAGAGCAGAAGATCTCCACGGGGGACACGGGGAGCACGGGGAAAGAAGTTCTTCTGTTCCGAACCCCGTGTTCCCCGTGCCCCCCGTGGAGATTCTTCTTCTCCGTGCTTTTCTTCCGCTCTCCGTGATCTCTGTAGTGAAATCCGGCTCTCAATACTCGGTGAAGATGCGCTGGATCTCGGCGAGGTCGCTGGTCTGTGTCAGTGCGAGCTGCAGCAGGATGCGGGCCTTCTCCGGCAGGAGGTTGTCGCCGGGGACAATCTTCGCTTCGCGGCGCCGCGGTGTGTCCTGCACGCGGCCACCGTTGGTGCGTGCGGTCGCGACCACGACCACGCCTTTCTCCTGCGCCCGCTTGATCGCTTCGGTTTCGCTGCCGGTCGGGCTGCCTGCGCCCGTGCCTTCGACAACGATGCCCTTGACGCCATGCTCGACCATCGCGTCGATCAGGTAGCCGGGCGCGTCGCGATAGGCGAATGCGACTTCGACTGCCGGCAGCGACGCGTAGTCCTTGCCTGCAAACTCCGACGTGGAAGTGTGGCGGTGCACCGGCTCGCGATAGAACACGACCTTGTCGGGGTCGGCGAAGCCGATGGCGCCCACGTCGATGCCCTTGAACGTATCGACGCGGTACGCGCTGGTCTTGTCGACGTCGCGTGCCGTGTTGATGAACTGGTTCATGCAGTGAAGCACGCCCTTGCCGCGTGCCTCCTGCGAAGCCGCGACCCGCACAGCATCGTAGAGATTGCGGGGGCCGTCGCCGGACAGTCCCGTCCACGGACGCTGCGAGCCGACGAAGACGATGGGCTTCTCCGTCTTCACCACCAGATTCATGTAGTACGCGGTTTCCGCCATCGTGTTCGTACCGTGGGTCACCACAATGCCGTCGACCTGCGGATCGGCCGCCAGTTCGTTGAGACGCTTCGCGACGCGCGCGAAGTCCTCGTAGGTCTCGGAGCCCGTCGGTCGATCCTGCGGCGCGCGCTGATCCTCGATCGTAATATTGGCGATGCCCTGCAGATCCGGCAGATCCGCGACCCAGTGCTCCGGATCCACGCGCGGTGCGCCCTTGCCGCCGTAATTGGTGATGTTCAGACGAGTATCGCCACGACTCGCGATCGTTCCACCCATGGACATGAGGACGACATGCGGCAGTTGCGTCGCATCGGACGGCATCGCCGGCGGCGACGCGTAGGTCGGGATCTCCTGCGCGAAGGACGGTGCAGTCGCCAGCGCCAATGCAATCAAGGATGCGCGGAGTGGGCGACTGGCGGCCCGTCTTTCAGTATTCATTGAACATCCTCTGAATCTCTTTCGGATCGGTCGTCCTGGTGAGCGCGAGCCGCAGCAGTATCCGCGCCTTCTGCGGCGGCAGGTTGTCCGAGGTGACGACGCCGCGTTCCATCTGCTTCGCGCTCTCGACCACGCGCCCGGCGCCTTTGCGATCGCTTTGTACGAATACGACACCCTTCGCCTGTCCCTTCTTGACGGACTCCGGGTTGCTGCCGGTCAGCACGACGCCCTTGGCGCCTGCGGCCACGAAGGCATCGATCGCCACGCCGTCGGACTCCTGGTACGCATAAGTGACGTCGACCCGCGGCAGATCATCGAGCGCGCTGACATCGAACTCCGACTTCGACGTATGGCGATACAGCGGCCGACGATAGAAGACGATGCGATCGGAATCGGCGTAGCCCAGCGGCCCGAGATCGCGCGCCACGAAAGTTTCCATCCGGTAGGTATTGCTCTTGGTGGTATCACGTGCGGCGTTGATCTCGTCGTTGAGCATGATGAGCACGCCCATACCCTTCGCCTGCGCCGAGGTGGCGACGCGCACGGCGTTGTAGAGATTGAACGGCCCGTCGCGGCTGACGGCGGTGAAGGGACGCATGGCGCCCACCACGACCACAGGCTTGTCCGATCTGACCACGAGGTTCAGGAAGTACGCGGTCTCTTCCAGTGTCCCCGTACCGTGCGTCACCACCGCGCCGCTGACGTTGGGCCGGGCCAGCGCCGCGTTGATTGCCTTGGCCAGCTTCAATTGCAGCCCGGCATTCATGCCGCCGCTGCCGATGTTGCTGATCTCGGTGACGTCGATCCTGGCGATGCCCTTGAGCTCCGGCAGATCGTCGAGCAACTCCTGCGGCGTCACACGCCCGTCGCTGTACTCCATCAGCTTCTGGCGATGAGCGCCCTTGCTCTGGATGGTGCCGCCGGTGGTGAACAGCGCGACACCTGGAAGATCGACATCGGCACTCGCCTGTCCCGCAACGAGCGTGGCGAGCAACGCGAGCACGACGAACGGTTTGTTCATGAATGCAGTCCCGGCCGGCACTGGCGGCCTCACTGCGATTCAGACGCCCGTTGCTGCGATCACCCCACCACGCTACTGATGCTCTTCCACTGCGTCCGGCACACCGAATCCGGACGGTGCGCGACGATGCTTCGTCGCCGACTCGTACGCCGAAGCGATGGCCAGCAGCGTGGGCTCGTCGAACGGCTTGCCCAGGAAATCGATTCCGACGGGCAGCGCGGCCGCGACCGGCCCGACCAGGCGCGTGCCGCCAGGCGCAGTCGTGTCCGCGACGCGGTCATACACTTCGGTAGTGAACCCGGCGGGCACGGTGATCGCGGGAAAGCCATTCGCACCCAGCAGCGTCCACGCGTTCGAGGATCGTTCGTTGACCGTCGGTTCCGTCGGCGCACCGAGCTTTGACGCGGGAATGTTGCTGGTCGGATAGATGACGGCATCGAGGTTCAGCATGGCCATGCACTGCAGGCCGATCTGCTGGAGCGCGAAGCGGGTCTGCAGTCGCGTGCCGATGTCGAGCGTCATGTCGGCGCTGCGCTCGATCAGTCCCTGACGCTTGTCCGAGAAGCCGGAGCCTGCGCGGACATCGCGAAAGAAGCTCGCATGTTCCGCCAGGTCGGCCATGGTGTGGATCCGGCTGTCGCCGCGCTCGCGCAGGTAGCGATTCATGGCGTACTTGCGCTCGCCCATCGTCGGCGCCGGACCCAGGCCGCGGATGCTCGGGCCGGCAGGAAATTTCTCGGGCTCGAAAAACAGATCGACGAGCGTCGCCACGTGATCGGCGGATGGTTTGCCGTTGCGGTCGACCGGGAACAGTTCGGGGAACTGCTTGATGAAAAGCGAGTTGTGTGCGGACGGATCGTACTTGCGCACACAGCCCTGGAACAGCGCGCCCTCCGGACCCGGATCGATCACTTCCGCGCCCAGCTTCCGAATGTCCTCGACGGCCTGTGCCACGAGATCGATGCTCTGGGCATCGGCTTCGGTAAGCAGCCGCTTGTCCATGTACTCGCGCATCACGCCGATGCGCATGCCGGCGAGCGACCGTTCCTGCGCGTAGCTGTGATACGGGCGCGGCGGCGCGCGTCCTGCGCTGAACGCCGTCAGCTCGTCCTTCGGATCGTAGCCGGCGATCACATCCAGGATGTGCGCCACGTCTTCGACGGTGCGGCAGATCGGCCCGACACGATCGTTCATGAACGACGCCGGGATCATGCCGTCGCGACTCACGAGTTCCTGCGTCGGCGCCAGCGCGACCGTGCTGTTGTTCTTGCCGGGATTGCGCGCCGAAGGTCCGGACTCCTCGGCGATGGCGCACATGACGAGATTCGCGGCAACCGCCGATCCCGAGCCGCCGCTGGAACGGCCAGGCGTGCGCTCGGTGTCGTAGGGATTGCAGAGCGTACCGCCGAACGAACTGCGATCGCCGCTGGCGTACTCGCCCATGTTGGCCTTGGCGATGATGATGGCGCCGGCCTCGCGCAGACGCTGTACGAAGGTCGAATCGTCCGGTGGACGATCGTTGGCATACGCCGCATCGGCACCGGAAGTGGTACGCATGTCGAACGTATCGAACTGATCCTTGATGGCGATGGGAATACCGTGCAGCGGCCCCACGAGCTTGCCCGTCTGCGCGAACTTGCGATCGAGATCGGCAGCGACTTCGAGCGCGTCCGGCATCATGGGATCGCTGTCGGCGACGTCCGTCATGCTGCGCGCCTTGCGCTCGTCGAAGCCGAGACGCTGGCGCGCCGCCGGACGCAGATTCAGCGTCGACAGCGCATTGATCTGCCCGGCGTTGGCAATGGTCGTGATGGGTCCGAGGATACCTTCGGGTTCGTTCACGCAGGTGCCGTTGTAGGCCTTGATGCGCGCGAAGTACTGGCGCACCAGCTGCTCCGAGGTGAGTTGCCCCGCGATGATGGCCGCGTGCACATCGCTGATGCGTGCTTCGAGCAGTTCGAATGTTTCCGGCGGTGCCTCGGGCGCACGCCCGCAACCTGCGACGACCAGCAAGACGGCGGACGCCGTCAGAGCGCGATAGTTCATCGGCACACCCTCAGAGCGGCGGGCGCTGCCAGCCGCCCGTCTGTTTCTCGACATAGGCCATCGCCGCCAGCACGACATCGTCGCGCCATGGCTGACCGACGATCTGGATACCGAGCGGCAGTCCCGCTTCTTCCGTGGACGTGCCGGCGCGCACGACACCGGCCGGCCAGCCGGTCGTGTTGTATTCGCTCGTGTAACTCGGATTGGACCCCGGCGCGCGCGTGAACTCCGCCGGCACCTTCTGCGGCGGCTTGGCATTGGCGGGACAGACGATGAGGTCGTACTTCTCCAGCCAGGCGAGCTGTTCGCTCTTGATGCCGTCCATCACTTCGCACCAGCGCGTGAACTCGGCGCTGGGCTGCAGCTCGCCGGAAACGCGCAGGCCCGGCGAGGCCTGTGTGGTGCCATGCTTCTTCAGCAGGCGCCGCATGTGATCGGCGTCGTTGGCGCCGCTGAATTTCTGACGGGCCTCGGCGAGCTCCTTCATCTTCGGCGGCCGGTCTTCCGTCACCTTGCAGCCGAGATCCCTGAAGTAGCCGGCGCATTGCTTTACGAGCTGCTGGATCTCCGGCGACGGATCGGCCTCGCCATTGGTCGTGTAGTAGGCGACCCGCAGCTTCTTCAGTTCGACCGCGCGCGGATCGCCCAGCGGCACCGGCGCCATCGTCGCATCCCAGTTGTCCGGGCCGGCCATGATGGACAGCAGCAGTGCGAGATCCTCGACGCGACGCGCCATCGGACCGGTTTCCTGAAAGGAATCGAAGGGCCCACCGTAGCCGACGATGTGACCGGTGCGCGGTACGCGTCCCAGCGTCGGCTTGATGCCCGCGATGCCATTGTTGTACGCCGGACTGCGAATCGAGCCGCCGTAGTCGGAGCCGATGTCGAAGAAGGCACCGCCCGCCGCGACGATCGCGCCGGCACCGCCGGATGAACCCGCAGGCGAGTACGCCGTGTTGTACGGGTTGTAGGTCTGGCCATGGACCAGGTTGTAGGTGCCGCGCGCCCCGCCGCCGAGCGTGAATTCGGGCGTGTTGGTCTTGCCGAGGAGAATGGCCCCCGCCGCACGCACCCGCCCCACGACTGTCGCGTCCTTGCCCGGCACGAAGTCCTTGCGCCCCAGCGTTCCGCCGGTGCTCACTACGCCTGCCGTGTCGAAGGAATCCTTCACGGTGAAGGGCACCCCGTGCAATGGGCCGCGCGTCTTGCCGGCAGCCAGCAATGCATCGGCTTCGCGCGCCTCAGCCAGTGCCCGCTCGCGACACGTGGCGACGACGGCGTTGAGTTTCGGATTGACCTCATCGATGCGCGCATAACAGGCGTTCACGGCGTCGACGGCGGAAATCTGTCCTTCGCGGATCAGCTTCGCCACGTCGACCACCGACAGGCCGATGAACTCGTCACGTGGCACCGTCGCGAAGGCATGACGCGTATACGGCGCGAGCGCCACCGCCGCACCTGCGACTGCGGTCGAGCGCAGAAAACGTCGTCGCGAGCGGTCGATCGCCGCCGATGCAGCCTGGGAATCGAACACCGATGCGTTCATGACGAACTCCGTTGTGATGATTGATCAGGAATCGCGGCAGCGGTGCGCCGCCACGCCGCCAGCGTGCGTTCCGCATCCTCCCGTCCGAACCGCAGGCGGCCGGGATGCGCGAGTGACATGCCCTGCGCGAGTGCACTTTCCAGCAAGGTGGCGGCCGCACCTGTTTCGCGACGATGGGCTTCACGATCGGCGTGGGCGATGCCGCGACCGGAAGCTGCCGGCAGCACGACATGGCTGTAGAACGAGCGGTTGTAGATCAGGAAGGCAAGCTCCGCCTGACGCGCTGCGCTCGGATCGATCTGTGCCAGCTTGCGCGCGATGACCGCCTCGTCATTCATCGCGGCCAGCGCGAGCCTCGCTTCGCGCAGTGCCTCGTCGCCGCGGCCGTTCTCGCTCAGCATCTGGGCCTGATACATCCGGTCCATCGAGCGCAGCGTCGGGGATTCGAGGATCGAGAAAGCGCCGACGCTGAGGATCAGCATCGGCACGCCAAAATATGCAAGCTGTCGCAGCAGCATCGCCGACGCACTGGACGCGGGCTGCACGCCATCCACGGCGTCCTTGCCGGGTTCGTCCAGCGACAGGTGTTCGCGATTGCGCTGCTGGCGCAGCTTCCAGATGAAACCGTCGAAGTAATAGTGCAGCAGCGTCGAGGTGAAACCGATCGCCAGCAGTACCGACATCGTCCAGCGGCCGGCGCGTTCGGTCGTCACCAGTTCGCCGTAAGCGAGACAGACGATCACATAGCCCGCACCGATCAACCAGCCGCCGCGCCGGTGCAGACGCTGGAACCATCCGGCCCGGGCCGCTGCCGGACGCGCCACGAGATTGCGGTTGTAGCGCCAGACGATCGCCAGATACTGGGTCATGTGCACCAGGCCGACGACGGCGAAGCCGACCTTGAAGCTCCAGCCGGGGGCCGTCGCCTGCATCCAGGGGTTCGGCACATAGGCCAGGTACATCACGCCGAAGGTCGTGGCGAGGAGCGCGAGCTTGGCGATGCTGATGTAGTAGCCGTTGAGACGACACCACAGCAGGTAGGCCGCGTAGGCGAATGTCATGAGCACGGCCGCTGCGCCCGCCAGCTCGATGACCGTCGCCACCGCGTCGACCGGCAAGTAGCGCACGAGCGGCAGACCGGCGCTGTATTCGAAGTCGGCAAGCAGTTCGGCCAGCCAGGCACTGCTCGCCAGCATGATGTAGCCGAACCAGATCGCGCACAGCCACAGATCCATGCGCGCCGCCAGCACGCGCGGCGCGGCATTGTGGCGATCGTAGATGCGCACGAAACCATAGTGCTGGCGCATGAAATGCCACGGATCCCACAGCGCCAGCATGATGTAGAGATACAGGAAGTTCTCGACCGCGTAGCCGCGATGATTGAGGTAGCCGAGCACGACTGCCGAGAACGTCAGCGGTATCACCGGCGCCATCAGGAAATGCCAGCGATAGCGCTGGAACAGCGCCACGTCGCCGTAGATGCGAATGAAGGTCGGCAGGTGATGCGCGACGGTGAAGACGATGTGCGCGACGATGATCAGCGAGGTCGCCGCCATGCTGCCGAGGCTGCGGAACAGGACCAGTGCCGCGACCAGCACCAGCAGCGGCGTACCGATGACGAACAGCGCATCCTGCAGCGGATTCAGAATCCAGTTCTGCGCCGGACGTTGCCGTGTCGTCTGCGCTCCGCGGGTGAGGGATGGCAGGACCGCACTGCCATCCGCTGCCGGCGATTGCATGGGTGTCTGCATCGCCTATTCGTGCCCGCCTGTCGATGCGACCGGATAGTCGAAGCGTTCACCGGGCAGCGGCGGGGTCGATGCCGGCAGCTTGCGATTGCGGGTCACCGCCTCGAAGCCGCTCGCCAGCTTGATCAGCGTCGGCTCGCTCCAGGGCCGGCCGAGGATCTCCAGCCCGACCGGCAGGCCAGCGGGCGTGAAGCCCATGGGCACGATGAAGGACGGCAGGCCCGTATTCGGACTGAGTTGATTCGGCGTGTACTGCCGTTCCGGATCCAGCCGCGGCCCGATCTTGAGCGGACCGGCCAGCTTGTGCGGAAAAATCAGCGCATCGAGTTCATAACGATCCATGAGCGCGATCACCGCTTCGCGCAATTTCGCCTTGCCTTCGAGCGTGGCGCGGTACTCCAGATCGCGATCGAGGTCGACCTGTTTGGCGATGGCGTCCCTGTCGTTCGGTCTCCCCGGCACGCCGGGATGATCGAGCAGCAATTCGGCGGCGTTCTTGAAGGGATAGTCCGGGCCCTGATGCGCCAGATACTGATTGATCGCCTGGATACGCTCGTAGCGGCTCGGCGAGCCGTTGGCCTGCAGATAATTCACCAGGTCGACATTGAGCGATACCGGTTCGAATACCTTGGCACCGTTGTCGCTGAAGACCTTGATCGCACCCTTCGCCATGTCGAGCACGGCAGGATCGACCGGCTTGAAATCCCAGGCTTCCTTGAGCACGCCGACGCGCGCGCCCTTCAGTCCCCTGGCATCGATGAAGCTGACATACGGCTGCAGCGGCATCTTGCCGAGACTGTTGGCGGTCCACAGATCGTCGCTATCGAATCCCGCGATGACATCGAGCGTCGCGCACAGATCGTAGACGCTGTGCGCCATCGGGCCGCCGCGCTCGCCCGTGATGTAGCTCCACATCTGTCCTGAGCGGCTGATGAGACCGGACGTGGTCGACAGGCCGAACAGATTGCTGTCGCTGGTCGGCGTGCGGATCGAGAAACCGGTTTCGCTGCCGAGGCCGATGGTGGCGAAATTGGCCGCGAGGCCCGCGCCCGTGCCGGCGCTCGACCACCCCGGCGTACGATCGAGCGCAAAAGGATTCAGCGTCGAACCGCCGAGCGTGCTGCTCGCCATGATGTCGGGCTGCGCATACCAGTCGCTCTGGTTGACCTTGGCGAGAATGATCACACCCGCCTCGCGCAGCTTGCGCACGATGGTGGCGTCCTTGGCAGGGATGACGCCCTTGAGCGGCAGATAGCCGCCGGTCGTCGGCATGTCGGCAGTATCGAACACGTCTTTGACGATCACCGGAATGCCGTGCAGCGGCGAGCGCGGACCCTTGCTGCGACGCTCGGCATCGAGCGCACGCGCCGTCTCCAGCGCCTGTGCATTCAGCGCCAGGACCGCGTTGATCCTGGGTCCTTTCTCGTCGTAGGCCTCGATGCGCTTCAGGTACATCGAGACGAGCTTCTCGGATGTCAGCTTGCGCGAATCGAAAGCGGCGTTGATGTCGGCGATCGATGCCGTCGACAGATCGAACGTTTCGCCGTGAGCCACGGCGGCGAGGAACGCCAGCGCAGCGACGATCGAGACGCGACGTACCGGATTCATGGGCAGCTCACTGATGATCGCGCGGCGTACCCGCGTAGTTGAATCGTTCGCCGGACAGCGGCGGCGTCAGAGACGGTGCCTTGCGATGCTTCGTCGCCGCCTCGTAGCCGCTGGCCACCTTGATCAGCAACGGCTCCGTGAAAGGCTGGCCGAGGAACTGCACACCGAACGGCATGCCGTCCGAGGCAAAGAAGCCGCCAGGCACGATGATGGTCGGCAAGCCGGTGTAGGACGCGAGCGGATTGGCGGCTTCACCGCTCGATCCGCCGCCGCCGGGATTCGGCGCCGTGGGACGATCGTCCGTGAGCACCGTGCGATAGGGCAGGATCACCGCATCGAGTTCGTATTTCTGCATGACCTCGATCATTGCCGCACGCAGCATGTCCTGCTGCCGGTAGGCCGCCAGCAGTTGCGGATGGTGATCGAGCGAACCGATCTTCGCGGCTTCGATGATGGCCGGCTTCACGAGAGTGCCGCCCTTGGCGATCATCTCCTCGACGGTGCGGATCGGAGCGGTCGGCGGCAGCGCCGCCAGGTACGCGTTGATCGCGTCGGCACGTTCGTAGGTTGCCGCGCCGGCATCGCGCAGCGCATCCGGCAGGTTGATGCCCGTCAGCACCGGATCGACGACCAGTGCACCCGCTGCCTTGAAGTCGGCGATCGCTTTCTCGAACAGCGCCACGCCTTCAATATGCTTTGGGCCCGAGCGCACCATCTCGCGCAACACGCCGACGCGCGCACCCTTGAGGCCGGTGGGCGTAACGAAACTTGCGTACGGCTGACTTGGAATCCTGCCCAGCCCCGCCTCTGTCGCCAGATCCGCAGCATCGTAGCCGGCGATGACATCGAGCACGGCCGCGCAGTCATACACGCTGCGGCACATCGGACCGCCGCTTTCCTGGCGCGGCGAACTCCACATCATGCCGGTGCGGCTGACGAGTCCGTGCGTGGTGGAGAAGCCGACGAGATTGTTGAGCGTGGTCGGAATGACAATGGACCCGCTGGTATCACTGCCGAGGCCGACGGTGCCGAGCCACGCCGCCATCGATACGCCGGTGCCGGAACTCGAACCGCCGGTGGTCTTCTTCGGGTTGTAGGGACTCGTCGGCTGCCCGCCAAGCGTGCTGCCGCCGCTCGCTGCCACGCCGTACCAGTCCGACTGATTGAGCTTGCCGAGAATGATCGCGCCGGACTTGCGCAGCCGGTCGATGACGAAGGCATCGCGCGAAGGCTGCGAGGTCGCCATCGGCTTGAAGCCGCCGGTCGTCGGCATGTCGTAGGTGTCGAAGACATCCTTGGCGAGCACGACGACGCCATGCAGGGATGAGCGTGGACCTTTTTCCTTGCGCTCCCGGTCGAGCGACTTCGCCTCTGCCAGCGCGTTCTTGTTGAGCGTCAGAACCGAATTGAGCTTCGGCCCCTTCTGGTCATAGGCCTCGATGCGGGCGAGGTACATCTGCACCAATCGTTCCGAGGTCAGCGATCCTTCGTCCATCGCCGCCTGGATATCCGCGATCGTGGCCGTCGACAGGTCGAATGCGGCGGCCTGCACCCGGGTCGGCGTGAGCACCGAAAACGCCATCGCCAGGACACAGGCCGCCAGGCCCGATTCGATTCGCCGCACTTTCATGGCACGAGTCCTTCAGTAGTTGGATCAATGAGCCGTGGTCGCGAAGGACTGACCGGTCGTGATCTTGTCCTGCGCCAGCGCCGGGGTGTACCTGGGCAGCACGCGTGCATGCGTGGCCTGCTCGAAGTCATAGCCATAGGCCAGCAGCTTCGGTTCGCTGAACGCCGGACCAAAGAACGAGATCGTCACGGGCAGTCCGTCCTTGGTCATGCCGGCAGGCACGATCAGGTCGGGGAAACCCGTGCGATTGGCAATGTTGGTTGCCGAGCCCGGACCACCCGCAGCACCCGGCGGTGTTGCCGGCGGTTCGATCGGCAGGGCCGGCTTCGGCGAAGTGGGATAGATCAGGGCATCGAGTTGATGCTTGGCGAGCGTGGCCATCACGGTCGCGCGCATGAGCGCCAGCCCCTCATTCCTCGCGACCAGATAGTCCGGCTCGTCGAGGCCGCCGACAGACGCCTGCGCTTCCTTCATGGCGTTGAGACGCCACGGATTCGTATAGCCGGAACCGGGTGCCTCGGCGCGTGCGATCAGTTCGGCGAGCGAATGCGGGTACTCCGGCTTCAACGTCGCCAGGTACTGGCTGACCTGCACCTTGAATTCGCGACCGCTGATGGCCTGGGTGATCGCGTTGCGCCCGTTCAGGAGATATTCCGGATAGTTCACCGGATCGACGACGGTGGCGCCGAGCGATTTGAGCGTCGCGATGGCCGACTCCATCACATAGTCGGTTTCGACACTCTGCTTGAAGAAGTCCCGTGCGACGCCGATGCGCGCACCCTTGAGTGCGCCGCGCTTCAGATACTTGGTGTAGTCCGTCTCGAACTTGCCGGCACTGGCCTGCGTCGCCGGATCGGCGGGATCGACGCCGGTCATGATGCCCAGCGACACGGCCACGTCGTAGACGCTGCGTGCCATCGGACCGCCGGTGTCGTAGCTCAGCGCGAGCGGCACAATGCCGTCGCGGCTCATGAGCCCGTACGTGGGCTTGAGTCCCGCGATGCCGTTGACAGAGGAAGGGCCGCGTACCGAACCGCCGGTATCTGTGCCAAGACCGAACTGCGCGAAAGTCGCGGCGATGGCCGCGCCCGTGCCGCCGCTGGAACCCGACGGTCCCTTGGTCAGATCGTGCGGGTTCAACGTCTGCCCACCCATCGAGCTGAAGCCGTTGGGACCGCCGGACCCCGAAGCGAACTCGCTCAGGTTCACCTTGGCAAGAATGATCGCGCCGGCATCGCGCAGTTTCTTCACGACGAAGGCGTCGTCGGGCGGAATCGACCCTTTCAGCAGCAACGAACCGGCGGTCGTCGGCATGTCATAGGTATCGAAGTTGTCCTTGAGCACGATCGGAATGCCGTGCACCGGGGAACGCGGACCCTTGGCGCGACGCTCCTTGTCGAGCGCACGCGCCTGCTCGATGGCCTTGGTGTTCAGGGTGATCACCGTGTTGATCGCCGGACCCTTCTGGTCGTAGGTCTCGATACGCTTCAGATAGAGCTGCACCAGTTTTTCCGATGTCAGCGTTCCCGCCGCGAAGGCGCCGTTGATGTCGGCGATGGTGGCGGCGTCGAGGTCGATGGTTTCTGCCTGCGCGGGCAACGACGCGGTCGCGAAGACCAGCGCGAGCGCAGCGGCCAGGGCGCGGGCGGGGTTGTGACTGAGCATTGGTTAATTCCCGTGCGGATCAATAGGTGAACTTGTCGCCCGACAGCGTTGGCGTGGTCTTCGGCAGGACGCGCGCATGCGTGGCCCGTTCGAAGTCGTAGC
>CAZBKC010000007.1:0-26398 GCA_964492345.1 uncultured Steroidobacter sp.
GTCAAAGTGCGGAGCACCAGCATTGGCGCGGGTTTGCGGGCGATTCGGCCGGAAGTGACCTTTCGAGATCTATCGACATCTATCGACTCCGACGACGATCGCTGACACCGTCAACGCACCTGTTTCCGTGTCCGAGCAGCGCCGGTGAATCCGTCGGCACCGAATTGCCTAAGTTGTTGTCCACACTAGCTTTTCTGCCGATTTTTTTACCGTCAAAACTGCGCGTAGCAGCACAATCGAGAACTTGGCTCAATCCAAGACTACGAATGGGTCTCTCCTGCACGCTCGGGCTCTGCTGATGCCATGGAGCGCTCGTGCCCATGACCGCATGACGGACACACGAAGCCTAATGTGCCATCTTCCAGCTTGAATGGCACGGCGAGTACATCCGCTCCAAGAAAACGATCCAGCCACCCCACTGCCGAGTCGTTAGCCGCCCAAGAGCTCACCGCAGGCATCAAGGTGGGAATCCACGTCTTGCAGCTTGGGCACGCCTCGGTCCCCCACCTGGTGGAGCAATCGGGGCACACACAGGAAAACCGATGCCCCCGGCCGCCCGTGAAGTCCCGCCTCGGGTCGGCGATGGTTCCGCAAGTTGGGCAAGCGAGCAGCGATTTCACGAGTCCGATGGCGCCGTCCAACGCTTTCGAGAATTCGGCCAGGGAATCGATCTGCGATCGAAGGTCAGTGATCGAGGCGTTCAACGCCTTTTTGCGAGCGTTCAGCGGCCCGCTCGCACCGCCATCTCGCACCGCCAGTCGTAGCTGCTGGGATACGTCCTCGTGCTCGTCCTCCAGAGCCTGTAGCCGCTTCCGCTGATTGGCAAGCCGCTCGGTAAGCCGGAGATCCTCGTGCACTTCAGGCGCTCGCGTGACGACTACGCCGGTGGCGGTAGCCTCGAGCCACGCTGCGTCGTCCGCGATGTTGGGTATCGGGGGATTGGCTATGAACGGCGGATAAGCAAGGAACCTCGGCGCCGTGATCACCCATCGAAGCTCGCGGGCGACTCGCTCGACGCTGGACAAGTCCCATGGAGAGACCGGCAGGAATCCCGCACGTCCCTGCCCCCGCTCGGCGACCTCGTGCGAAAGAGCGTTCAGCCGATGTGCGAGGACAGGAGCCATGCGTCGAAGAGCAGCTTCAGACGAAGGGCTCGGATAGAGCACCAGCGAGATCTCCTCTCGGGTCGCGGCCTCATCGGCATCGCGAATCAATCTGGCCAGGTCTTCGTCGCCGAACATCGCGACCGACCCGGGGATCGGAACGATTCGCAAGGGCCTCGCGCCGTCGATCGATAGGCGCAATGTGCCGTCGGTCAATGACCAGGAGAGTCGAGCTCGTATGCCCCGACCTTCAAGGTCGATCGCGTCACCATCGAGAGCCTGCAACAGGTCCACGGGTGCGATACCAAGCTGGTCCAGCCCTATGACGACGAGCAGGAGCGCAAACCCTCCGAAGCAGCGGCAGAGCTCCTGCATCTCTTCGAAGTGCTTGTCCGGTCTAGGCGACTGCTCGAGCCCGAGGCGTGCCCAAGCCAACCAGACTTCCGCCACCCTGCGGTAGTGGACGTCGTTCGCGAGAATGTTCGTCATCGTGAGCGTCGTGCTCACGAATGCCCGCCGCGGCACCTCGCGATACAGCACTGAATCCATCAGGCCGGAAACCGAGTACTTCAGGAACTTCAGTTGCTCGAGGGTGCGTTCGGCCTTGCGGCGGGCCTCTCCGGCATCGAGCGAGTCACCCCAGAGTTGGTAGACCCGCTTCTGCCGCCAGTGTGACCCCTGTCCTGCCGTGGAGCTGTGATCCCCGACTTCATTGAACAGGCGCAGCAGCCTGGAGACCTCGGTCACGCGGCGCGAGAGGTACGCGTCCAGATGGTCGACGAGACGGACAGCGACCCTGTTCTCGTAGATATCGAACTGGTCCTCTCGGACCAGCGAGAGGATGCGCTTGGGTATGACGGCACGCAGAGTCGGGCGGTCCCAATCCTCCGTATGCGCTGCGAGATAGCTGGATGCCTGCGTTGCAAGCCGGCGGGCCCTGGTCACGTCTGTTCGCTCGACCTCCACCCTGAGGTGGGTACGGGGTCGCTGACAGACTTCGACGAGATGGCCGAGACGGTCGGCGAGCAACTTCTCGAAATCCTGCAGTTCCGCTCGTTCAGACATTCCCGGAACCAGGGGAGACACGTCGAGCGCATCCAGCCAAGTGCCGCCCGAAGAGAGAACTCCCCTGACGCTGTTTCCGACATCCAGAATGCTCGTTACATCCAGCCGGTCCAGAACCTGCGCTCGCGACATCGTTCCTTCGACTCGCTCGCGCCCCGGTTCCATCAACTGCCAGTGCCCTCGGAGATCGGGGACGCAGAAGCTGGGCTGCGCTATGGCAACGGAGTTCAAGAAGGTGGAGTCATCGCCCAGCGGCTCGACCATGAATCTGCCGAGGACCAAATCTCCCGCCTGGACATCACTGGTATGTCCGAGCAACCTGTCGATGAACCTATACGTCATGCAGCTTCATCGGCGCCCAAACGCCGCAGCTCCGCCCGAACGATGCTGGTTGACTTCACCGGCTCACCCTGCGAGCCGAGACGGGGCCACGCCTCTTCGACTGCCAGGCGCAGAGCCTCGAGGTCCTCCGGCCGCGTGTCATGCCGATCGCGAATCTTGCGTAGCAGTTTCGTGGCCAAGATGTGGTCCACGGCCTCGGTTGTGGTGCCGCCGGCGGCCAGGACGACAGGAACGAAGTTGAGCATCTGTCGTTCCAGGCGATTGCCCCAGCCAACCCGGAAACGGCGTCCCAAGATCTCGGCGAACTGGGTGTCCACGAATCGATACGCTGCAGCCGCTTGTTGCTGGTACGTGTTCTGCGCTGCTGCGAATGCACCCTGCAAGGTCGCGAGCGATACCGGAGCACGTGCCCTCGTCTTCTTGGGCTTGAACGATTCCCGATGGCGCGGAAGTTCCATCACGTGAGCGCGATCGTAGGTCTTGTCCGCGAAGTCCTTGGTTGTCTCGTCGTGGTTCGCCGTACCAACGAACCAGACGTTTTGCGGCAGCGGAAGTGTTCGACCGTTCTGAAGTAGGACTGGTGCCGGCTCCACGGCGGCGGTCATCAGATCCAGCTTCTGATACTGGGGATCTTGCTCCAGCGCCGATAGCAGGTCGGCGAAGTACTGCTCCGGGTGCGAGAGATTCATCTCGTCCAGAACGACGATGAACACGCCGTCCGCGTAGCGCGGGCACTGCGCTTTGTAGAGCGCCTGCAGAAACTCGGACTCGTAGAAACGCCGCTCGAACGCGTTGAAGTGACCAATGAGATCCTGGCGATCCCTCCACCCGGCCTGCACCTCGATGAGGGCGGCCCCGGCACCCAGGGCGCGAGCGAAGGCCAGGGGCAGGCTCGTCTTCCCGGTCCCGCTGATGCCCTGTAGAAGATGGAGCCTGCTCATCGCCATGCCGGCGAGAAAGCAGCGAATGTCGGATAGGGAGTAGTACAGCTCCTTGCCCGACGTCGGATCGAAGGCGACTCGGTTCTGCAGGTCGCTGCAGAACGCAGCCAGATCCGGAATCTCGTCGAACATCGGCACGCGGCCCTGAAGGGCGTCGTCGCCATCCATCTGACTGCATGACGGGAATGGGCTCACGCCGTCAGACCGCCGAATGCGTTCGTCCACGTCCTTCCGTAGCTCTTCCAGAGCGGCCTGCAGCAGGTCCCTGCCCGTCTCTAGTGCGGCCTTCTGATCCCTGAGCGACTCGAGCTCGGTGACCGCAATCGCTGACCTGGCGACCGAGGCGCGGCTGGCCATCAACTCCTGGGAGAGTCGCGCACGATCCGCTTCCCACTCTTCCTGCGCGCGCTCCAGCATTTCGAGGCGCCCCACCATGTCCTCGCTCGGGCGCTTGGCGAGGCGATCCGTCAGGGACTTGTTCTCCTTGATAAGGGCGTCGAGTTCCCGTTTGACCTGGTCGAGCGGTCGGTTGCCAAGAGCACGTTCTGCCTCTTCGCGCTCTCGCAATCTCTCGTACAGACTGTCTCGCTCATTTCGCGCTGCCGCGAGACGAGCTTCCAAGTCCCGGTACTTCGCCTCGGCCTCTTCGAGCGCGGCACCTGCACGCTGCTTTACTCGAAGATCGAATGCCTCACGATCCTCCCGCAGCACGTCTTCGCGAACATCGAGCTGAGCCTGTTGCTTCTTCAGGGCTGCACGCGTCTGCGAGGCTTCAGTTTCGAATTGCCGCCTCTGCTCATCCAACTCACGTACCGACGCCGCATGTTGCTCAGCCTGCTCGCGCCTCAGTTGCTCGAGTTCCGTCCGGACCCTCTGGTCGTCCTGCCGCCAGCGCGCGTCCCAATCAGCACGCTCGGCAGAAATCAAACCGCGCGCCCGAGACAGTTCTTCCCGGACGGCGGCCGCTTCCTGGTCGAGAAGTTGAAGGGAGACGCGGCGCTCAGCCGCAAACCCGGCCTCTGCGTTCAGCTCGCGGACGCGAAGCCCGTCCTCCCTATCCCGAACATCCTCCTCCTTGATCTTGAGCGATGAATCCCGCTCTTCGAGCGCTTTCCGGTCGGCGGCAAGCTGCGCTTGCTCCTGGGCCAACAGGTCCTGCGATTCCTTGAGAGCCCGTTCGCCCTCTTCGAGACGCGACATCCGCTCCGATCGCGCCCTGCAAAGTTCATTTGCTTCCCAGAGCTCGCGCGCGGCCTTCACGATATCCAGACCGTCGGCGCCAGGTGGAGCGGTCTTCGTCGCGGCTTCGATGTCTCCTTCTGTGGCCGTCTCCAGCGCTTCCGAATGAACCTTGCTAATCGCCTCGATCGCCGTTCCCGGGGTCGTGATGTCCGCAGCGGTCACCGGCCCGCTGGCGGATGACTTCCCGGCGGCGCCTTCGGTTGACTGCGCCGGCTTCGGGTTCTGCTGTGGCAGCTGCCTGTGTTTGTTCTTGTGCTTCGCCATCGTGTAACTAGCCCCCTACCAGTTGTGTCGCGCCAACGTCGATCCCGCCGAGGATGGCAACGGACCTGTAGACCGAATCGATTACCGGAGATATCGCCGCAAGCTCCAGACTGCTGTCACCAGCATGTATGGCCTCACCCGCCATGGCCGCGACCCGGTCCAGATCCTCGATGAGCTCTGGCCGACGCTTCGCGGCCCGGACAAGCGGGTGGTCAGGCTGATCAGTTGCAACCATCATTGCGGCGACGATCGCGCCGCGAAGCCGCCAGCCGGACTCGTAGCACGCGGCCTTCAGGTGGTTCGGCCGGGTCCCCGCCAGAGCAGCTGGCAGCGGAGTCTTAAAGCCGAGAGCGGCGGCACGCGCCTCGTAGACGGCCGAGACCCAGTCCTGATCCTCGACCGGACCATACTTGCCGTTTTTCTTCTTGCAGTAGAAGAGGCGCCACACGTCGCCCGGCGGAAAGCGCGCCGCTATCGAGCGGAATGCAGACTCAAGGACTCTTCTCGTGGCACCCAAGAGATCCCGCAGCCGCTGCTCAGGACACGCGTCGCCAAGCAACTGCGCGTCCACGTAGGCCATTTCCAGCTGAAGCAGTTGCTCGAACTCTGGCAGGTCGCGCGCGTTGACCGTGAGTTTTCGCTCGATATTCGAAGTAGCGAGCGCCCTTACTTCAGCGATCCATCCTCGCTGCTTCTCTGCCTGCGCGTCCAGCGACGAACCAACGAGGGACTCAACCGTTTCGCGAAGCTTCGGGAAGAACGCGAGTTCGCGCTCGACGGCGCGTCTGAGTGTCGGGCTCTCCCCCAGTCCGAAGGGATCGCACGCGTGCCAATCTCCGGTTTGTTCGTTCTCGACCAGATAGATGAAGGTGGAGAGGAAGACCGGAGTCGGTGAGTCGTCTACCAACGAGATGCGCTCGAGCACCGGGCCCGCGTCCAGGTCGAGGTGCTCGTCTTCATCGGCCGACTCGAAGGACTCGGAATTGCGCAGGGCTGCCTTGTGCCGGAGGGTCGCCCGCAGTATTTGCCGCACGTCAGGAGCGGATGGAAGCGAGGAATCCATTGGTCGGCACATGAAGGCCCGCTCTCGCCGAGGTTTGCCCTTGGTGCCCAAGATCAAGTCCGGGAATCCGTTCTCGCGACGGTCCAGCTCCGCGTAGTCGAGTCGCTGGACGAAGCGTGGCCAGAGATCGCCGGACCACGGATCCTGGAACACGTGTCCGGTCACCGCAGGTCTCATGTCTAGGGCCTCCTCCTCGAACACCTCATTGCCTGCTGGCGTCGGCAGTCCGTCCTGCTTGATGAGCCCCCTTTGCAGAAGCTCGGACAGAATGAGCGTGGCCAGGTCTGAGTGGATCTTCAGCTTCTCGCCGATTCGCGGGGGGAATGTGATGCCCGCGCGACACATGCCGAGCACTGCCTTCTGCAGTATGTTGACCTGTCGAGGCCGCACTTCCGGTGCGACGACCCGATACATCAGCGCCGGCCACAAGAGGAACTTGCGCTGGCTGTACCGGACTCCCGCAGGAAGGCGGGGACCGAAGTGCAGAACAGGCGAATCAAGCTGAAATAACGCAGCCATGCCGCCCCTCGCACAGTTTTCGGAATGCCACCAAGCCGGCAAGGCTTCGTTCGGCGACTTCGCCGCGAAGCATTCCCGAATCGCCCACGACGATCAGTAGCCTCTGCTGGCGGCTCATCGCGACGCACAACCGGTTTTCGAGCATGAGGTGCCCGAACTTCCGTCTCAAGGATCGCTCGTCCGAAATCGGAAGATCGTTCGATCGAGTCATCGACAGGAACACGACGTCGAATTCCTTGCCCTGGAAGGCGTCGACCGTGCCGACCCGGATCCGCTCCTTGAGGTGTCCGTCCAGCCCCCGCGTCTCTCGCCATGCGTCGGCGACGCGGTACGACCCGTCCTGGAGCTGTTCCGCAACGCCGAGCACCTCCAGCTCACCAAGGATTTCATCGACCTGTCCCGCGTAGAACGAAATCACCCCGAAGCTCAAATCCGGCCGGGCCGTGGCCAGATTCTTGAGCTCCTTCGCGATCCAGCGTGCCTCGGCAGGTCTGCGCTTGCTCTGTCCGCCCTGCTCTTTTCCGGCCGACAGGGGAACATCGACCCAAGCGGCGACGTGAGGTTGGTAGCCGGGCAGGCCGTGCTCGAACTGCTCGGCAGGCTTCTCGGATCGGAAGGCCTCCCCGTAGGGCGCATAGAACGTATCGCTGACGAAGCCCCCCAGAATGGGATGCATCCGGTACTGCACGTCGAGCGTGACGGTTCTCTTGATGCCGTCAGCAGCCTCGCGCGCACGCATCGATTCGAAGAGACGCTGAAAGAGGCTCCGCCGCAGAGCCTTTCGCGTCTCGTCGGACACCGAGAGTTCCAGTTGCCCCTCGACGTCCGGCTCCAGTATGTGTGGAAGCTGGCGGTGATCCCCGACGAGGATGATCCGGCGCTCCGCCAGTGCCATCGGAATGAACAGATCCAGGGGATTGGCTCGCGCCGCCTCGTCGACGATGACGTTCGCGAAGACGCTCTGCTCCCCCTTCTGGAGGCTCATCTGAAAGCCGACCGCCTGCTGACAAGTGGCTGCAAGCACGACGGTGTAGTCGCGCACGGCAGACCTCACGCCATCGATGTCGTTCTCGAGGTCGAACAGGTATTCGTAGAGGACTGCGTCCTCGCCGCCGGACGACTCCCTCGCCCGCGAAAAGAGCTCGTTGACGATCTCGGGGAGGAGTTCCTCCAGGTCGGCATGGCCACGCGGTCCGCCGACCGTAGCGGGCTCCGCAAAGCGGTCGATGAGGACTTCCTGAAGCGCCTTGAGTTCGCCCAGGAATCCGGGGGGCTCGTCCGCATCCCAGTCCGCCGCAGCGGAGAGCAGCCGCCGACTGTTGTCGTCCAGGGACCCGAAACGTTCGAGCCGCTGCATGACCCGCGCGGCATTCCGAGCACCATCGTCACCGAAGCTGACCGGATCGATGCGGAGCGCCCGGACTGCCTTCAGCAACAACTCCCGATCGTCCGACTCGAAGTTCGGCATGGAACCGTATTGCGCCGACAGCTCCTGTCGAATCGCAAGGAGGCGGTCCAGTACCGACGGCGACAGGTACGGTCGCGCGATGTCTTCGATCCCGCGGACCATCTTCGCGGACTCCGCGGAGCCGAGTCGGGACGCCTGGTACGCCGCGGACATGGCCCGCACTTTCCTCAGGACTTCGCTAACCGGCCTCTCCGGCAAGCTCGCCAGATCGGCCCGGATAGCGTCGACCCGCTCGCGCCGCCAACGGTCGAATCCATCCCCGTCATCGCTTCGTCCGTGTTTCCTGCCGACCTTGATGGCCGGCAGACCGAAGACCAGCGTTCGGGCCGCTGCGTTCTCGACAGCGTCGTGCTGGTAACTCGTGAGCAGCGTCTGGCCGGCAAGGTCACCGTCTTCGCCCAACTCGGCCAATCGCGCCTGAAGGGCTGCGATCGTCTTTGTCTTGCCGGTGCCAGGCGGCCCTTGAATCAGGGCGATGTCCGGCGTGTTCAGGGCGACTCGAATGGCTTCGATCTGTCTGGGCGTGGGATCGTCGCCGAAGATCTCCTTCACGGCCGCCGAAAGCGCCGCCTCCGCCTTCCGCCTTCTCTCCGGTACCGCGCTTCCTTCGAGCAGCAGCCCCAGTTGAGGCATAGGACATTCGGCCAGAGCGATGCTGGCTTGTGCTCGCTCCCTGCGCTCGAGCCGCTTTCTGTCGCCGCTCATGCTCATGAAGAGAACGCCGGGAACGGGGGGTTCGCGATCGTCCAGATCACCCGTCGGAAGGACATCCATGTACCGCCCGGCAGCCGTACCGCCAACGAACGATCCGACGAATGCCTTCGGACTTCTGGCGTGATCCCCTTCAGTCGACAAGCCGCTTGCCGAAGTGTCCGAGGACTCCTGCAGCTCGCGTGGAGGGTGCGACGCGGCCTCCAGATCGACATCCTCGGCACCCCGAAGCAGATTCAGGGCGGTATCGATCTGCTTGGCATCCTGGATTCGAAAGCGCCATCGGCCGTCTGCCTGCCGCTTCGCGTCCGAGTAGCTCAGCCACCCCAGCGTCCGCGCTCGGCGAAAGACGCTGTCCCGCTCCAGCTTGTTGTACTCGCGCCAGACATTGAGGTAGCTCCCGGCCTGTTCCACCAGCTGATCCAACTGGGAGCGGGCCGTGCCTCGAAATGCGCCTGCAATCGTCGAATCGCAGAAGCGCACGTTGCCTTGAACAGGAACGATCGGGCGCCTCTCTTCCGCAGACGACCCACGACGCGCTTCGACGAGGCGCGTCACGAGAAGCCGGTCGTCGGGCGTCTTCTGAACATCGATCGCATACCCCTTGCCGTACATGCGAAACGGACGACGGTGATCGCTCTCAGGCGCGGGGCTGCCGGAGATGAAGACCTTGGAACCGGACTCCTGGTCGACCAGGACGAAGCGCTCCGTGAGCCACTGAATGACTTCCGTTGCTGAGATGCTCTTCCCGAGCTTCTGACGGATGACGTCGACGATCTTTTCGTCGACCCCGATGTCGATGTCGCCCGGCCAGGAGTACTGCACCGGAAACTCGTGCATCTGGACCTGTAGCGATTCCGTGGCGCCGCTCTTCGGCGTCACTGCAACGACCCATCCAAGTCGAGGCAGATTGCGGTCGCGCAATCGAGCGAGCACGGCTTGCCCCTGCTTGTCCCGTCCGCTGACGCTAACGGCTGCGGTGCCGACACGAAGCAGCGATTGGCCGGTGGCTTCCGAGAACAGCAAGGCGACTTCGCTTCGCAGAGCCACGGTCATGTCGAACGCCTTGGCATCGGCAGGCACGAGCTCAATCAGCGAGCACGTTCCGAACGCAACTTCGTGTGCCTTCACTTCGTGCCCCCCCTGCGCGCGGTGAAGGACACGACCCTATGGAGTACGTCGGGAGATCCGAGGTGCAAGCGCCACGATGCCTCGTCGTGCTTCAGAAGGATCGACGAGGGCTTTGGTCCGACCGAGGCGGATCTGGCTCCGGTCGGCGATGTGAGCCGGTAGGTGGCTCCGTCGAGAGACTGGAGCGTGACGCGCGTGCCCTCGAACTTCAGGTCGATCACCGGACGCTGACCGTCCCGACCAGCCTGCCCGGTGGCAAGACGACGCGTGATGACTCTCGACTCTCCATCGGACAACGCCAAGGCGGCGACGATGACAGGTCTTCGCCGATCCCCGGAGGGTCGCGACACGAGCTCCAAGCCCTCACCCAGCGCGGGATCCCAGAGCTGGAACTCCGCGATGACGAAACCCAGGCGCGGCGCGTCACACCAAGGGCACTGCTTGGCGTTCATGTAGTACGTACCGTGGCACTCCTGGCACAGGACCGTCGCGTCGGCCGCGGCGTGCAGTCTCTCCGCCCACTCTGAGACGCCGGGCCGCTGCAGTGGCTCTGCGAGACCTGCGCCGAAAGCTCGTTGCGAGATCTCAGCCAATCGCGCCGAGAGCGTGACGCTTCGTGGAATCCCGATGGAGCAACGGTTCGAACTGTTGCCCGGGTCATCGACCCAGGGCATCGCTCCCGCAAAGGCTTCTTCTTCGCGCTCGGGCGGTCCGTTCGCGACAGCATCGCCGATGAGCGGATGGACCAGGGATAGTGTCTGGAAGGTCAGGACAGCAAACGCATGCGCATCGGTCAGCGAGTTCACTCCGGAAGTGCCGCGGATGAGTTCAGGCGCACCATAGCCAGGAGTGAACACCGTGGGCAGCCCCGCGCTGGAGACGTAGTGGATGTTGTCGCTGTCGATGAACCGGACTTCCGTGGCGTCGCTGGCTTCGGAGACGAAGATGTTGTGCGGCGACGGATCGGAGTACACGAGCCCTTTGCCGTGAAGAGCGGATAGGACGTCGGCCGTACGTGCCAGCAGGGCCAAGCGTCGCCGAAGGCCTCCCGTCTGGAAGTACCAGGACGCAACCGAGGTCGTCGCCTTCGGCGGATTGCAGAGCGCGCTCAGCGGCTGCATCCCAGTCAGCAGCTCCATCAGGTAGCCAAGCACGGGCTCGCGCAGCATTTCCAATGGGCGAGCGATCTCGAGGTCCGCCAGTGGCAGTCGCTTGACTGCCGTGAGCTGGTTCCGGAGCTGCTCGCGCCGGGACGGCGACGAATCGAAGATGATCTTGGCGGCCAGTCGTCCGCCTTTGACCTCGAAGACGGCCCCCTGCCCCCCGCGGCCGAGTTGCCGCGTCAGCACGTGACGAGCCCCATTCAGGTCGGTCACTTGACGGGTGACGGAAGTCATGCCGTTCCCCCGTTCGGCCATGCAAGAACTGCGATGGTCTTGTCATCGAGATGCCGTGGAGTAGGCCATTCGTTGAGCTCGCGCCGCAGCGAACGCCACCGAGCCACCGGCTGCAATGTCGCGATTTCGTCCTTCAGCCAGGCGACGAAGTCGGCGAGGCGATCGGGACGAAGGTCATCCGAAACGCCATCCGATGCGAGGACGGCGATGTCGATCTCGGAACACTCGAAGCAGCGCTTCGCCCAGACGCCGCCGCTACCAAGCGACTGGGTTTCGTTGGAAAACCCCGATGCCCGCGGATGCTCTACCCGCTCGATGGCGCCGCGCCTGCGCACGGCTGCCATCCCGTCGCCCAGCGCAGCCACATAGGTTCGTCCATCGTGGTGCGCGAGCGCAAGCAGGCATGTGGCGGCGCAGTCCGAGCGGTCGAGCGGAGCGATTTCCTCCAGCCAGAGCGGCTCGATTCGATCGACGAGATCGTCGAGAGAACCTGTCCCGTCCTTGTGCCACGCCCTGACCGCACGCAACGTCGCCACGCAGGCTTTCCTTGCACCATGCCTAGCACGGTCCTTCGAGCCCAAACCGTCGCTCACCACGACCAGGCTGCCGAAGGCACCGGACGCGCCGAGCCATTGGTCCTCGTTGGGCTTTCGTAGCGCCCGGTGAGCAGGGCCGGCA
Source organism: uncultured Steroidobacter sp. (assembly GCA_964492345.1). Classification (GTDB taxonomy): domain Bacteria; phylum Pseudomonadota; class Gammaproteobacteria; order Steroidobacterales; family Steroidobacteraceae; genus Steroidobacter. Next base: position 11,925 of record CAZBKC010000007.1, read on the forward strand.
ACACTCGCACCGAAGTGATCCACATGGCTCCTGCGTGCCATGTGACCTTTAGAAGTCATAGTCGTCCAGAGCAGTCGGGTCGACCACGACCACGCTGTTGGGATTCACGCTGCGAGTGCGCTGGGTGACGCTCATGGTCACCCACCGGAAGAAATTCTTGATCTGCCGGGCCTCGTGCGCCGAGTAGACGCGCGCGCTCGGATCGGCCAGGAACTCGGCCAGCATGTCGGGATCGGCGTCGTCTCCGATCCCGAGCACAAACCGTGAGGCCTTCGAAGCGCGGTCCGAAGCGAGCAAGTGCTGAAGGGGTTCGCGCCACTCGTCGGTGGGCTGTCCGTCGGATACGAGCACAACGGTCGGCCGGTATGCCCGGCTCGGAATCTGCGCGTGGTCCTCGACCATCTTCACGACCAGATCGAACGCCGCGCCCATGGGCGTATTGCCCGCTGCGCCGACCCGCTCCCACTTGATCTGCGCCGCCGGCAACAGAGGCTGGTGGAGCCTGGCGCCGCCCTTGCCGAATGCGATGACAGCGACGTGGATCTCGGCACGGCTGTGATCCTCGGCCGAGAAGCTCTCGATCATCGACTGGATCGCGTCGTTTAGCGCATCGATCTTGCCGTTCGCGCTCATGCTGCCGCTGACGTCGGCGAGCACGATGACGGGAAGGGGGCGCGCCGTCGAGACGGTGAAGTCCTTGAGCTTCGACATGTTCTGTTCTCCTTGCGTTTTCAACCGGGACTTCGCCGGCGCCTTGGGTCTGTTCGGCCGAGCGTTGCGTCCGATCTCTTTCTGCAGCTGCCTCTGAACGAGGGACGTTCCGTTGTGCCGACTGGCGATGTCTTCAAGGTACTTTGCCCACCCCATGCGCTGCCCCGTCTAGTTCCGGACGAACGAGCTGTAGGCCATCAGTGCCAACGCCTTCCGCCACGCGGCTTCAGTCCTCGGAAGTCGCTGTTTCTGTAAACCGTCAGGATTGCGGATCCGTCGGGGGTGCAGACGACCTGAACTCCCTCGCAACCACCCACGTCCACGCCGGATCGCGCCAGCTTCTCCACTTCCTTCCTGCCGATGACGTGAATCGCCGCCCCGCGCACGTGAATCAGACGCCCGTAGCTCAGCACGGTGTCGATGGTCCGGCAGTTCAATCCGCGCCCGCTCATGCGCGTCCAGGCGTGCTGAGTGATGGCCGGGGCGTTGCTCGCTGAGTTGCTGTGCTTGTTCATTTGGCTGGCTCTCCTGGGTTGAACGGGCCCGGACCGATTCCGGGCCCCACACCAGCCAATATCGCGATAAGCGTGCCAACACCTCCGAAACGACACACCCGTAAGGCAAGAAAGCTTTATATGACAATGACTTAGATAGCCTCTGGCCACCCCTCCTAAGGCTCGCGTATCGCGTAGAGATGTGGCTTTTTCGGAACGATGTTTCCAGCGTTTGGATCACTTCTTCCTCCCCCTAGCTGCCGACCATTCTCTCAAGGCGCGATCCGTCACATCGCAGAGGGTTTCAGGCGAAACGCCCCGCTTTTTCGCGATCCTGCGAAGCTCGTCTGCCAGGTACCCCTTGAGCGCTCGCTCGACGACCTTCGTCTCGATGGACTGGCCGGGCGGGATCAGCGCGTCCAGGCTCGATGACTCCGCAAACGCGCGCGCCACAGATTGCGGTAAAGAGTCCGCCCCAGCGTCAGTCCTGGATCCGTCGACGCCCGCGAGTCCGTACTCGGATGCATCGGCGGCCGACAGAGGCAAGTGCCGATCGGCCTTGGCGGCGATCGTGCGGTACGCCACCCGAAACAAGTCCCGCAGATTCCCGGGCAGTGGATGGCGCGACAGCTCGTTCACTATGGCCCGGTGGGCACTGTCCGGAAGCCGTATGCGGCCAATGCCGGCTCGACGCGAGGCCTGAGCGAAGACCATTTCCCATAGCCAGGGAATCTCTTCGGGAACCTCACGCAGCGGCGGCAGCCGCAGAGTGAGCATGCTGATGCGATCGAAGAAGTCCGGATCCAGTCGCTCGCGCAGCTTTTCGTCCGAAAGGTTCGTCGCCGATATCAGTCTGAAGTCGCTGGTCAGTTGTCGATCGTCGCCGAGGCGCATGTAGCTCTTTTCCTCGACCGCCTTGATCAGAAGGCGCTGGAGGTCTCGGCTGACATCCCCCACCTCGTCGAGAAACAAGGTGTCCTTGTGGGCCATGGCGAGCAGCCCCTCGTGGTCCTTGAGAGCGCCGGTGAAGGATCCGCGCTTGTAGCCGAACAACTCCGCACGCATCGTTTCGGGGTTGTACTGTCCGCAGGCGACCGCTGGCCAATGGGCATCCCGTTCCGGCACGCGGTAGGGGCTGTGCGATCGAATCCAACCAGCCAGTGTCGTCTTGCCCGTGCCTCGCTCTCCTAGCAGGAGCACGGGCACATTCAACTGCGCAAATCTGCGGGCCTCGTCGAAGATCTTCCGCATCCGCTCCGACTGAAACCGAGCGGGATCCCAGACGACCGCCGCATCCTCGGAAGACGTCTCCGAGGGACGCGCGGCTCGGTATGCCTTGTAGTAGCTGTCGATGCCGAGTCGTACCGGAACAACAGCGTGACGGCCGTTCCGCTCCTCCTTGCGATACGACTTGACGAGGGAGAACGGGGCATCGATGAAACCTGTCTCGCCCATCAGTACCAGGACCGTTTGCATGGAAGGCGTGCCCGGACTGACGTGAATGATCAGTTCCCGGTCGGCGAACTTTCTCCGCACGGCCGGGAGCCTCTCTCTCAGGAACTCGAAGATCTGCCCGTGATCGGTCGGATCGTCACCGTCCCAAGGCTCTTGGTGAATGCGCAAGCCCGGATCCCTGGCCTTCAGCTCCTCCAGCGTCTGGCTGACCGCCCGAGACTGGCGCGTTTCCTTCCCGTCGGGCGAGCGCCCATGGAACAGCACGAAGTCGGAAATGCTCCCCGCATACGGCGAATCAGGGTCGAACAACAAGGTCAGGGTCGGCCCGGGAACCGGGGAACCGTCGACAAGGCGAAAGGCACTACCGGCCCGATCACGCTCGTAGGGATCGTTGTTTACTGCTATCCAGGAAATCAGCACTCGGCGACGCATAGGCTGCTACCGGATTCCGAGACCAGTGATCGCTTGCGGTAGTGAAACCCGCGCCTTTTCCACCCTCATGCCGCGCCCCCCGAGCAAATCGTTCTCCTGACGCAACCAACGATCACGTCACGCGCTTATCGGTTTCGGCCAACACGCGGCCCCTCCGCAAGTGCGTTGTTGCGCCACCCCCGCTTTTCACGTAGCCGGCTCCGCGTCCGCAGCCATGTCGTACCCGGATTGCGGCTGTCCGACGTGAACCCAGACATCACGGCTTACGACGGCGACCTGTCCATCCCCGTACAGGCCGAACGGATCGATGATCACGTCAGCGATCTGCGGATCATCGCGGACGTTCGCAACGCGCACGATGATGTACACCGACTCGTCCGTCTGGTGACATTCGCGAGCCTTGTCCCATTCGTTGGCGGTCATCGGAAACGACTCGCTGCCGTTCCCCGAGGACGCTTTGACCTCGATGCAGCAAAGCGGGCGGTCGGCACGGCCCCCCAGCCGATTCTCGAGGTCTCGATAGAGAAAATCGTATCCGAGCGTGTCGTTGCCTTCGCCCTCCAAGCCGTACGCGCTGCGGTTGCACGACCGCCAGGTCATCTCATCGAATCCCGGGAGCGCGAGGCGAAACTTTTCGTACACGAACGCTTCGCCGAGCAGGCCGACGAGTTCTCTGTCCTTCGTGTTGTCAGCTCCGCCACCCCCGCCCCCACCGCGGCCCTCTCGCGTCTTTGGCTTCAACACCACTTTGCCGCGAACACGCGTGCCGATGATCGGGTCGAGCGGGCGCACGGCCGCCTTCTCCCTAAGCATCTTCCCTATGTCGCCGGCGGTCCCACGGAGCAGGTCACTGGCCAAATCGTCTTCAGTCTTCTCCTTCCCGAAGACGGTGACTTTCCGCTTCGGGGGCGCAACCGGCTCACCGCGACCTAGGTCGGACAACTCCTTGAACCGCTCCATCAGCTCGTTCGCTGGAGCGGGATCCCTAAAGACGCGCTCGTCCGACATGCGCTGAGCACTGTTGGGAACCCTGGCCTGCAAGACACGCTGCATGGCTGGGAGCACGGTAAAGCTGTTGGCCCACCACCCATCGACCAGCATGCCTACTCTTTGGTCGGAGCGGATGTCCTCCGCAGCGATGCTTTCACCGAAGTGCTTGGCCAACGCGGACGCCACGATCATCACACCATCAAAGCGTGCTCGCGCATCTCGGCTCCGCTTCACCTCCTCGTCGTCCCGGTAGACGCGCACATCGCGCGCTGGAGCATCATCGAGGTCAACGGAAGCCAGCGTCACGTCTGCTTGGTCAACCAGTGTCGCAAGCCTTCTGAGAACAAGCTCAACCCCCGAGACATTCGGCGATTCGGTTAGGACGACCTCCATAAGGTCGAATGCGGCTTGCAGAACCTCGTCTTCCCTTTCCGACCTGTAAGCCACCATCTCGGGGGGCGTCGAAAGTCGAGGGTCCTGAAAGATGGGTTGAAGTTCGGGCAACGAAGCCCTGACGTCCCTGGCGGCGCAGGGCTTCAGTATCGCAACCAACTCGTTCACCGCGGCTCGCCACGCTCTTAGCTTGTGCGAGAAAAGCCAGCGCTCCATGCCAAGGGCTAGCCGGGCTTCCTGCCAGTGTTCTGAGCGGAGCCCCGTGGCATCGATGATCGCCCGCGACGCTTCCTCTTCGGAGGCCCCAAGGGTTGCCGCAAAGGAATCGATCAGGTCTGGTCGGCCGAGCCAAACGCAGATCCCTTGAGCGCTTCGGGCATTGACATCCCACTCCTCGTTGAACAGTGTCGCCGGCTGCGTTGGGAAACGGGCAAGCCATAGGGCAAGGGTGGCAGCCTTGATGTGCCTGAACCGCTCAGTCGACGACAAGCCTATTGCGTTCTCGACGTTCTCCCGTTGAGCGGACGTGATTCGGCAGTCTGCCAAGAACTTGGCGGGATTGTCCCGCTCGAGTTCCCGGGCGTAGGCGGACCAAGTGTGGTGGTAGCTTTGACCGACGAGCATCCAAGTCGCCTCGACTACCTCCGCGCCGGTAAGGTCGGCGGCGACCAGGAGTACGCCGGTTTGCCGATCGTAGAAGTACGGCGTTGGGGAGTCGGCGGGAAATGCGCCAAAGACGATGGATGCCTTCTCGAACGACGCCCATGTGCGTCTAAAGTCTTCCCCATTGGGGTCCGTCTCGCGCCCCGTGTAGGCGATCAAACAGGCAAGGTCGCACGCAACCGAGTGCTGCGGAAAGCTGACCGACAGCCATTCGAGAAGCGTCGCATATCTATGGACGCGGTCTTCAGTGAACCTGGTTTCGACTGGCGCGGCGCTTGTGAATACCACGGCAGACTCTCCCAGCTGGCGCTGTAACTCGCTGACCAGTTGCCTGTAGGCCTGACGAATGTCGATCGGCCAGAGGAGTGCGTCCGCAAACCCAGGCACAAAGCCCGCGCGCACAGGGTCATCATTGATGTATGCAGTGAGAATCTGGTCGCCACGCACCCCTACAGCCTCACCTCTTCGTTCCATCGGGAACAAGAAGGCCTTGAGGTCGCCCAAGGGCGTCGGAGACTTCGAATATGCCGCCTGGAAGTGGGAGAAGAGATCCTGTGCCAGAGCGAGTGCCGTGCGACGGGTCTCTGCGTCATAGCCCGCACAGCTGTCGCCGAGCCTTCCGATCGCGTGCATCAGCCGATCAGGTGCGGCCGCGGGAAGAGTGGTGACCCCGATCTCGTGCAATAGCCGCTCGGCAGCGTCGTACGGAGCCTCGACTTGGTTAAGCAGCGCCAGCCGGCGACGCGCCAAGCCTCGCTGTTGAGCATCCAGCAACCAGGCATCTGCGACAGAAGCGGCCCCCCGCTGTGTGGGTACGACCTTCCAGGAGTTGTGGCGGATCGCGTGCACCCATAGGGCGAGAACCGCGGTGGCATCGTCATTCTGTCGATATTGACGCTCCAGAAACGTCTTCGCCTCCGGTTCATAGGACTGCGGATAGAGCAGCATCAGCTTGAGAATGGCCGCTCGGCGCTTCTCTCGCTCGAGACCATCGACCCAGACCACAGACCGGAAGTCGAATCTCTGTCCGCTTGAGGTTCGTGCCGTGCGTCGACGGGCGAAATCGAGATAGCTTCGCCAGAAGGGCTCGGCCTTCGCGATTGGGCATGTGGCATTGTCGATGGTCAGTTCCGAGTTACCCCGGATTACGAACGGAGCGGGGCGCGGTCCGCGTGCTCGTATCAGCTTCGGAGATCTGCTTACGCCCAGTAGTTCAAGGGCGCCGATCCAGGCGTCGCGGTCGTCGCTTGGCGCCTTGAAGTCAAGACAAAACTCCTCCCATGGAAGAACAAGTCGACTCGACTCTTCCCCGTAGCACTCATTGAGTAGCAGGTCGGTCGGATCGCCGAACCATCCCTGCCCAAAGTAAGTGGTGCTCGGCGGAACCCATTTCCAGGCTGCAGATGTTCCCCGGACGGGGACCCGCAATGCGTCCCGAGTCAATCGATCCCTGCCGGTTTCTGAGAGAGCCCATAGCCACTGGATGGCTTGTCGCAATAGCCTTATCCCGGTCTGCTTCGAACCGTCGTCCTCCCCAAGTTCCTGCATCAACGGTCCCACGGCATCGTTGATCAGATGGTCCAATCGCGGGCTTCTCACAAGTCCCCTGCCCGTGTCAGGCGCGAGCATGCTTGCGATCTCTGTGAGACTGCGGACACCGGGTTTGCGCACCGCGACCGCGGTATCGTTGAGAAACTTCAGCGATTCAGCCAACTCGCTGGGCATCTCCGATATCTCGCCGTCTTCATCGACGAGCCCCTCCACTGCCCTACGCGGATAGGGGGGCAAGAAAACGCGTTCCGAGGGCTTGGCGATCGCTTGGCCGCCCACGGGCAGCAGCCTCTGATCGGACAACTGCTCCAGCGTGAAGCGACGGACTGCCCAAGACAGGAACCTCTCCCAGAACTCTGGTCCATCGCCCCGGCGATCGTGCGCGGCTTTTTCGATGACCGAGAGCGTTCCGCGACCTCGATCTAGCAGCAGGGCCGCGACTTTCGCGGAATCGGGCTTGGCGTCGAGAAGAGATTCGATCAAAGCCCTTGCGTTTCGCGTGAGCCCGACCTCCGGCAGCCTCAATCCGAACCCGTTAAGGTCGCTCGCTTGCCGCACCATCAGAAGGAGAGCATCCACATCTGCCGGTTCGGGCAGGACGGTGTCGCGTGGAGACTGAAACGTGGTTCCGTCTATCGCCAGGACGACCTCCCCCTTGGCCTGTCCGCCCGTCGCATACAGGGCAGTCGCCAGCGGGCCGGTTCCTCGCTCGAATGCGAGCGTTGCAGTACGTCGGATATCGACATCCTCATCGGCCTTTAAATCTTCGATCAACGCTCGGTGAAGCCTGACGGCTTCCGCAAAGAGAAGTGCGTTGTAAGCGTTGTCGTCGAAGTCAATGCCCGTTCTCGAGATGGTCCCGAAGAAATGTGCGTTGACCCAAGCGGGAGTACCGGTGGAATCCTTCGTGGGCAGACCGATACAGATTCGCCCCTGGGTTCCAAGCAGAAACGAGCCCCCCGCCGCTGACTGCATCGGCAGAGGCATGGCGACCCCGACAGGCGAACTCTGCACGGTGTCCCAGTTCGTACCCGGAAGCTTGTGAGCTTCGCGGTTGATGGCTTCAGCCTCGCTTGCGGCCTGTTCAGTAGGGACGACGTCTGCGGTCCCTATGCGACGCTCGATCAGGCGCCAGGAACGCTTGGCGGTCTTGTCCTCCTGCTGAACGGTGGTGACAACTGTGGAGACATGACCGACACCGTCGATCTGTCGCCTGGAACTGGCGAGCTCGCGGCGAATCGTCCGTGCGAATCCCCTGACTTGGTCCAGCACCCTGATTGTCGACACGGACGGGAGGAACAGAATTGCCGCACCGGCATCACGGAGAAGCTCGTCGATCGCATGATCGACTGTCGCTAGCACCTCCGGCGTTTTCCTGAGAGGCAACACGACCATGGTCTGTCCGGTCGGACGCTCGGCAAAGTCCGCGAGACGGTTGTTCAGTTCGCCGGTAGAGAGCGGAATCGGGAACTTGAATGGCGCCGCCGCCTTGATCTCCGACATTGCCCGATCCACGGTGAGTTGAGCATCGGGATCCGTGTCCCGCAATTGCTCGACGACCATATTCCGGATTGCGTCTTCGACGCCTTGGCTGGAGAAAGGAGCGAGCGACAGTTTGAACATCAGCTCGGGGGCATCGACGAATGATTCGGTCGATGACGCGGCGCTGTATATCTCGGGTGATTCGGACACCTGAAAGACAGACTTGAAGCCAAGGCCCTTGTTGCCGATCGCGTCCTGCGGGTTCTTTCTGCTCAGCCCGAGAGAGGTGATGTCGCTGAGTTTGTCCTTGTCGAACGGAATGCCTTCGTTGGCGAACGCTACGAAATCACCAGTGCGGACGATCGTTACGCAGCTCTCGTGCAGATTGGCGGAAGCCGCCTGGTCGCTCGCGTTCTGAAGCAGTTCAATGACGAACCGGCCGTGGTAGTCGGCGCCGACCTGAGCGGCCATGTTCGCGACTTCACGGTGCTCTGTTCCGCCAGCTCGAACGATGCCAAGAATCGCCCCGACCCGGCTCTTCCAGAGCGCTGTCAGATCACTCATGCAGGTCTCTCATTTCGCCGACAACACGTCGCGCCCCTGAACTTTCACGGAATCTCCCAATCGATCTGGATCGCACCAGCCGCAACCGGCAGGACGATCCACGCCTCCACGACGGAACTGCCCGTGGCACGCGCGAGGGCATCCGCGTACACCGACAGTTGCCCGCCGTGCTCGTCGGCAACCTGATCCCACCTATCCCGCGGCGCGGGGTTCGCCTTGTGATCGAGAAGCACCCAGCCATCCTTCGTTTCCAGCAGCAGGTCGATGCGGCCGTGCATGACTTGACCGCTGGGGAGAATCGACTCGATGGGGATCTCCGCATGGCGCCGACAGCCCGGCCAACGCGTGGAGATCCACGCCTCCAACGCGGCGATCTGCCGAACCACAGCGGAGGGCTCGATCGCGCCCTTGAGTTGGAAACCGTCGAGGATGCTCGCCGCGCGTGCCTCGTCGAAAGGCACGCCTGGATCGGTGAATGCCGTCGCAATGGAAGCGTGGATCGCGTTGCCGAGGGCAGTCACGTCGGTTCCGGCCTTCAGCGCAATACGCTCCCCGATCGATGTGGAATCGGTGATCCTGCAAGGTCGGGCAACGGAAGCCGAGGCAACGAGGGTCGCCGGCATTCGCTCGGTGCGCGATTCGGTGCCGGGGAACCAACGGAGCGACGAGTCCGGCTCGACCGCGACAGAGGGCGCGGCCGGCGAGTCATAGCTGCGGAAGTCGCACGAAACCCGCGAACCATCCGGCAGCGAAACCGAGTCACCCGCGACGTCCGGCGCGAGCCACGGTGCATTCAGGGACCCGAGCCACTCGCTCGCGCCCTGCTTCGCGGGGAACGCCAGAACGAGGCAGTCGCGCGCCCGCGTCATGCTCACGTAGAGCAGCCGCTTGGCCTCGTCGATCGCCTCGTCGCGCAGGCGAGTCCCCACCGCAGACTGGGCGATGGTGTCGGCGATGCCGACTTTCTTCTGGGCGCCGAACGGCCACGGCCAGTATCGGATCCAGCGATCCTTGAGCGGCGCGGCGACGTCGAGGCTGCCCTCGGAACGCGCGCCGACCGACCAGACTCGGTCCTGGATGTCCTTCTCCAGGTCCAGCAGGACGACAACGGGCCACTCCAGCCCCTTGGCCGCGTGGTGCGTCATGATCTTGACCGCATCGACGGGCGGTTGGGCGAGCATGTCCAGTTGCGCGCTGGCCTGCTCCCCGAGCCAGAGAATGAGGCCGGCAACCGTCCCCGGCTCGCGCCGCGCGAGGCACGCGTCTTCGTAGGTCCTCGCGAGGCCAAGGAGGGCTTGGAGGTTCGCGAGGCGCACCTGCGCGACGAGTTCGTTGCGCCGCCAGCGCAGCACGCGTCCAGCGAGGTCGCATTGGACGACGACGAGCTCCATCGCGGCGTAGGGCGAGAGCAGCGGCGCCTGCTCTCGCAGCTTCGCGATGCGCGCGAGCAGCGGGTGACCGCCCTCGGCGCCGTCCCGCCACTGGCCGCTGTCGCCCCCGCCGTCGAGGTAGCGCAGGCGGTCGGCGAGCCAGGACTCGGGCTCCTCGCAGTCGGCCAACGAGGCGATTTCCGCGCTAGCCAGCGTGTCGCGCGGGTCGTTGAATCGACGCAGGCACGCGACGGCGAGGACGGCCTCGGGCGTCGAAAGGAGCCCGGACTGCTGCGTGGCCCAGGGCACGGAGGCGAATCGAAGGGCTTGCGCCACCGTCTGAACGCCCGCGTTGGTCTTGCAGAGCACCGCGATGTCCCCGAAGTGCGCGGCCCGAAGGGTGCCGCTCGACGGATCCACGATGCGATAGCCTGACGCGACGAGGGCTTGGATGCCTTCGGCGAGTGCCGCAGCCCTCTCCGTCACGTTCCTTCCGTTGAGAACCCAGTTGGTGAGAGCCGCGTCGGGGACCAGCTCCTTGCGCACAGGCGCCAGCTCCACCTCTTGGCGCGAGAGCCCGGGCGCAAAGGCATCGCCGAAGGCGCCGTTGACCAGCCGAACCAGGTCGGGCCGAGACCGGCGCGACTGGCCGAGCACTTCCTTCGTGCCGCCCATCGCCGGAAGCTCCGCGAGCACCGCCTTCATGAGCTCGGCGTCGCTGCCCCGGAATCCGTATATGGCCTGTTTCACGTCGCCGACCCACACGGTCTCGCGGGCGATCCGCGACAGGCGCACGAAGAGTTCGAGCTGGATGGGGCTCGTGTCCTGGAACTCGTCCACGAGAAGCAGATCGAGTTCCTCGGAGAGCGCCTCGACGACTGCGGGTTTCTCCAACAGCCCGAGAAAGAGGTGCTCCTGGTCTACGAAGTCGATGACGCCCAGCTCGCGCTTTCTCTGCGCGTAGGCATCCAGCGCCCTCGCACCCAACGCGAAGATCGCCGCGAGGTACCGCTCGATGTCCTGCCGCAGGCGCGGGTGCGCGGAGAAGCGACCGGCGACGTCCGTCACCGGCTGCGCGACGGCCTTGAGTCCCGCCTCTGGCGCGCCCTTGGACAGCTTGACCCAGTCGGACCAGGCCGCGGTGCCGCCGCGCACCAACCGCAGCGTTTCGCGCGCGAGCGCGACGTATTCGGCCGTGTTCTTCTTGCCGGTGGATCGCTTCTCCAGCTCGGGAACGGCGGCCTCGATCGCGCTCACGAGCAGCGCGTCGAGGTCTTCCGTAGCCGGCACCGGGAAGTGGGCGAGAAGGTCCCTCGCGTTGCGTTCGCCGAACGCGGCGAGACGGGCGTGCGCGACGTCGTTCGCGCGCGCCTGGTCGATGAGCGACTTGAGCGCGTCTTCCCAGCTCTCGACGCCGAGGCGCCGCGCGAGTTCGACCAGTTCCTGGACCGTGGCGCTGTCGGAGACCGCGTCGATGGCCTCCCTCACGAGCACGCCCGACTGCGCCTCCTCCAACACGCGCTGTTCGGTGGCCAGTCCCGCCTCGAACGCGAAGCGCTCGAGAAACCCGCCGCAGACGCCGTTCACCGTGCCGATGCGCGCCTGCCCGATCGAATTGGCCAGCGCGAATTCGCCCTTCTCGAGGAGCGCCGTGCGGACGCGCTCGCGAAGCTCGGTCGCGGCCTTGCGAGTGAAGGTCGTCGCGATCACCCCGGCCGGCCTGGCCTGTCCCGAGCTGAGCTTCTCGTGCAGGATCTGCGTGAGGCGATAGGTCTTGCCGCTTCCCGCCCCCGCGCTGACGAACCTGAGCGTGCCAGCCATCGCTCAGCCCTCCCAGCCCGCCAGCCAGCGGTAGTCGTCGTACTCCTGCCGCAGTTGTTCCGGTTCGAGCGCGTCGGGTGGCGCCACCGATTCGGCGGTGGGTTCGATGCCTTCGGCCGCGACTTCGATCAGGCCCGCGTCGACTTGGGAGCGGCGCCAATTCCAGGCCGCGACGAACCGATCCCACAGCGCCGCAGTGGATCCCGGGCCGCCGGACTGAACCGCCCGCGCCTCCGGAAAGAACCCCGTGTCCGGCGCGAGGAGACGCGATGCTTCGAGGATGAAGTAGGCAACCTGCGGCCACGCTCCCGTTTCCCGACGCAGCATCTCCGCATACAGCGCGAGCTGCAGGTGGCGATTCTTCGCCAGCCGGTCCTGGTGGTAGGTGCCGCCGGCCCACTTCATGTCGACGATGGCGCGCTGGCCGGAACTGTTGCGCACGACGAGATCGGCGACGCCTTCGAGCTCGCCGCCGGTGAACTTACCGGCCAGCGCGCGCTCAGGCTCGACGGCGTCGATACCCGCCGCCGCGAACTGCCGCTGAAACTCCGCGATGGTGCGCTCCATCGCCGAGCGAAGCCGCTCGTAATCGCCGCGCCGCCCGGGCATCAGGAGAACCGCGCCCTCCTCCGCCACGACCGCTGCGAACTCGCGCAAGAACCAGGCCCTCAATGCATCGCCGCGAAGCGCGAACGCGCCATTCGTCCGGAAGAATCGATCGATCAACCGATGAGCGAGGTTGCCGTAGAGCAGGTTCTCGTCGGCCACCGCAAGTAGGTTGGACGGGTTTAGCCGAGCCGCGTACTTCAGCACCCACTGATGGGGAGCATTCAGGAACGTGTTGAGGCTGGAATAGGATTCGCGGGCGCGCGGCGGAATCTTCGCTTGCGCCGGCAGGTGCCACCAACGCCTGCGTCCGGGGAGAGCCGCGTGTGCAATTGCCGGCAGGTCGTTGCCGACACGACCGGTCAGAAGACTTTCCAGAGGCTCGGGCCGTACGCCCTCGACGAACCACTGGATCTCCTGCCACAGCGGGTGCATCTCCTCCCCCTGCGGAGGTAGCACGAGCACGAGTTGCCGACGTGCGTTCAGGACCGGCCTGAGCCAATCCTCGCCGCGCCGATTCAGCACCTCCGCGAGCGGCGGCAGTTCCGCTCCGGCCCGAGCGAGCGACGCCATCTCGCTCGCGCTCCACGCGTAGTGACCCGGCAGTGACGGCGCGCCCATCTGCCACCAGACGACGCGGTCGAAGGGTTCCACCAGCGCGCCCGGATCGGACACGGACCGTACGCACCCGACCTGCGCGTGCATTGCGAAGTTGGGAGCGCCCCGCGCCGTGCACTGCGCCACCAGCGCCTCGAGCTCCGTGGGTGCGATCGAGGCCTCGCCTTGCGCAGCTAGTGTCTCGAGAGCCGCGGTTACCGCGGCGGCCTGTGCGAAACCCGTTGCGGCCGCTGCGCTGCGATTGGCGTCCTGACCCGCGAGCCGCGCGCCGAAGTAGTCGCGAATCGCGCGGGTTCTTTCGAGCAGTGCAGAGATCGGCGCGCCCTGCTCGGGGTCGTAACGCGTGTGCTCGACCCAGAGTGCCAGCGCCTTACGGAGATCGGCGGCACGCTCCGGATGGCGACGCACGATCTCCTCGACCGCTTCCCGCCAACGCGGGCCGCCGATGCCGGGGAACTGCGCGACCACCTCGGCCAACCGCCGTCGGGCATAGCCGGGCACCGGTCCGATCGGGTGCGAGAGAAACTGGAGCAGCGCGTAGACGTCGAGCGGCTCCCAGACGCCGGCGAGCGCCAGAGGCAGGACCTGAAGCGCAGGTGCCAGCGGGCTCGGATCCTGGAAACCCTGCCGAGCGACATCGGCAGCATCGAGCGTCGCATCGAGCAGCGAACGGCTCTGCTCGGCGACGATCGCAACCCCTTCCCGTGGCGATGCGAGATCGTTGGCGACCCAGCGCGCGGCGACAAGGCCGGTCTCCGCACGCAGGACGCGGAGGCTGCCGTCGTCCGTCCAGGCGATCTTCCCGCCGGGCTTCTCGCCGTCGTGCGCAGCCTTGAGCGCGATCTGGAGCCTTCCCAGCACCTGGGTCGGGTCTGCCGACGGACCGTACGCCCTGACCGACCGCACCGGCAGCTTCGCGAGCACCTCCCGCCAACGCTTGGGAAAGGCATCCAGCGGGTCGACGAGCTCGATGCCTTCGATGCTTGATTGCTGCCGAGCGAGGAACTGGGCCACTCGGGCCAGTCGCTCGCCGATCGACGGAAACAGAAGACTGCGGGCGGCGGCCTCGACGGCGGCCATATCGGCAATCCGGACGCCGGCACCCGGCGGTGACTCGCCGTTCCAGCCGTGCAGATGCCAAGCGTCGCGCCACGCCAGCAGCGACGCGGAGGTACCGATCGGATCGATGCCGAACGAGGCGTGATAGAAGCGATCCGGCGTGTCGAGTTGTCTGAGACATTCGCGGTACTGCGTTACCCGCTGTGCATGAGCGCAGTCAGCACGCAGCAGGCCGAGCCGCGTTTCGAGCAGATTCAAGAGTCCC
>CAZBKC010000008.1:0-12074 GCA_964492345.1 uncultured Steroidobacter sp.
CCATGGACGACGCTCTGCGCGTGTCGAAGGCGCCGGTGATCTTCTCGCACTCCTCCGCGCGCGCGATCTGCGACGTGCCGCGCAACGTGCCCGACGCCATCCTGGCGCGCCTGAAGAACAACGGCGGCATCCTGATGATCACGTTCGTGGCCCCGTTCATCGATCCTGCGGTCGCGGCCGTGCAGAAGCCCGCGATGGAGGAATACAAGCGGCGCTCGCAGGGCAAATCGATCGAGGAACAGGAACAGATCGAGAAGGAAATCTTCTCGAAGCTCAAACTGCCGACCGTCAGCATCGCGAAGGTCGCCGATCACTTCGATCATGTTCGCAAGGTCGCGGGCGTCGAGCACATCGGCATCGGCGGCGACTTCGACGGCAACTCGGACTGGCCCGAGGGCCTGTCCGACGTTTCCATGTACCCGAACCTGTTTGCCGAACTCATCCGCCGCGGCTGGTCCGATCGCGAACTGGAACTGGTCGCCGGCGGCAACATCCTGCGGGTGCTCGAACAGGCCGAAGCGGTGGCGCGCTCCATGAAGGATCAGCCCGTACCTCCCGGCCTCGGCCAGTGATCGCGGGCTTGCTCTCCAAAATGAGAATGATTTACATTTAGCCCTGCCGTCGGGGAGGCGGCAGCGGCCCATCGGGGTTCCCGATGCGTGCCGCTCCCTAGCCAGCCCGTCCATCCGGACCAGCCAGCTCACATCGATCCGGGGTCCCTGCGATCCCAGGTAGCTGGCCTATGCATTCCGTCACTCGCGTGAACGCATTCACTGCGCTCGTTCACAACCTCATTCCGCGCCGGATCGCCGATACGCCTCGCGTTCGGCACCAGCGTGTTGCTTTCGCCAAATCTCAGGGAGCCTCCATGTCCATCCGTTCGCGCGCATTCGCGCTGGCACTGCTCACGAGTGCTGTTTCCGTTGCTCACTCCGCCGACACGCTCGAAGAAATCGTCGTCACCGCCACCGGTCAGACACGAGCCAATGCCGGTACCAAGACCGACACGCCCCTGATCGAAACGCCGCAATCGATCTCCGTCGTGACGCGCGAGGAACTCGACGTGCGCGCCGTGCACACGGTCACCGAAGCCCTGGCCTACACCGCCGGCGTGCAGTCCGAGTCCGACGGCATCGACAGCCGCGTCGACGACGTGACGGTGCGGGGCTTCGATGCCGGCAGCTGGAGCAACAACCTGTTCGTCGACGGCCTGCGTATTCCTCCCGGCGGCCAGTGGACGCGCGCGAGCTTCGATCCGTACTCGCTGCAGCAGGTCGAAGTGCTGAAGGGTCCTTCCGCGGTGCTGTTCGGACAGGTATCGCCGGGTGGCATCGTGAATCTCGTGTCACGTCGTCCGCAGGACACACCGCATGCGGAGTTGTCGCTGCAGACCGCCGCATTCACGAAACTCGATGGCATTCAGGGCCAGGTCGCCGGCGATGTGGGCGGCGCGATCGACGAAGATGGCCACTATCTCTATCGCGTCGTCGGCCTGGCACGCGACGGCGATACGCAGATCGACGAAACCGAGATCGCCCGCTACTACCTGGGGCCCAGCTTCACGTGGGCACCGAGCCAGAACACGACGCTCACGCTGCTCGGCCAGTATCAGCGCGACGAGGGCGGCGCGACCTTCCAGTTCCTGCCGATGACCGGCACGCTGCAGCCGGGCGCCGAAGGCTTCATCGGTCACGATACATACCTCGGCGAACCGGACTTCAACACTTTCGATCGCGACCAGATCCTCTTCGGCTACGCGTTCGAGCATCGTTTCTCCGATGCACTGCGTGTCCGCCAGAACGCGCGCTACACACATCTCGAAACCCTGTATGAAACCACTGTCTCGTCGGGAAACACGCTGGCCGACGGTCGCACGCTGCGTCGGCGCGCCGTGCGCGGCACCGGCGATTCCGACGGCTACGCGGTCGATACCCAGCTGCAGGGCGATTTCACGACCGGCGCGCTGACGCACACCGTGCTCGCCGGCCTGGACTGGTTCCACACCGACTGGCAGCACCTGCGGCTGTTCACAGCGAACGTTGCACCGATCGACATCTACGATCCGGTGTACTCCGGAACCGCACAGATCGAAGCGACGCTGGCGCCGCAGACTTCCTACGACACGACCAGCAAGCAGACCGGTGTGTATCTGCAGGACCAGATCGCAGTGTCCAACCTGCGCGTCACTGTCGGCGGTCGCTACGACTGGGCCGAAGACGACCAGCTCAATCGTCTGAACAACGTCACCACCACCACCGAGGCCGAAGACTTCACCTCGCGCATCGGCGCAACGTGGCTGTTCGACAGTGGCTTCGCGCCGTACGCGAGCTATTCCGAGTCGTTCCAGCCGTCGACCGGGCAGTACTACGACGGCACGCCGTTCGACCCGACGACGGGCGATCAGATCGAAGCCGGCGTGAAGTACCAGCCGCCTGGTGTCAG
The DNA here is from genome assembly GCA_964492345.1 of uncultured Steroidobacter sp. Taxonomy (GTDB): domain Bacteria; phylum Pseudomonadota; class Gammaproteobacteria; order Steroidobacterales; family Steroidobacteraceae; genus Steroidobacter. The sequence continues at coordinate 2,443 of CAZBKC010000008.1, forward strand.
TGCGTTCATCACCCTCGCCGGTTATGAACTGCGACAGCAGAACATCACCACGCCCGATCCGGATACGACGCATGTCTGCGGCACCGGCGCCTGCAGCGTGCAGACCGGCGAAGCCACCATCAAGGGCATCGAACTCGAAGGCAAGGCGTCGCTGCCCTTCGGCCTGAGCCTCGTCGGCACCCTCACGCGCATGGATGGGGAGATCACGAAGACCAATACCGCAAACGAGCTGGGCAACACCCTGCCGCAGGTGCCGGAATACATGGGCTCGCTGTGGCTCGACTATCGTTTCCAGGAAGGGGCATTGCGCGGACTCGGCCTGGGCGGTGGCGTGCGCTACGTGGGTGAAACCTACGGCGACACCCTGAACACATTCGATATTCCGGACTACACGCTCTACGACGTGTTCCTGCGCTACGACCTCGGCGAACTCGCGCACAGCCTCAAGGGCGCCTCGTTCTCGTTCAACGCCCGCAATCTCGGCAACGAGCGGTATGTGGCGACGTGCAGTTCGGTGTCGAGCTGTTTCTACGGCTCGGGCCGTACGCTCAACGCCCGCGTGCAGTTCGCGTGGTGAAGAAAAGGCAATCGCAGGTGGGGTGGCAGGAAGTCACCTCGCGTTCGCTTGCCGCGCTGATCGCCGGCTACGCGCTGACTTACGCCGTGGCCGGCTTCATCGCGATGCTGCCGGCAAGCCGCACGAACGGCGCCTACCTGTCGATCCAGTTCGCGCTGATTCCGATGACGTGCGCGCTGCTGTGGGCGTTCGCGGCGAAGACGCCGCTGCGCGCGTGGCGCGACATCCTCGTTGCCACGCTCGCATTCGTGCTGGGCATCGTCGTTCTGAGGGTCGCATGAGGGAATCGATTCCCTTTCTCTGGCTTCGGAGTGTCAGGCTAAGGCCTGACCCACAGGAAGAGCGGCGGCTTCGGAGTATCAGGGCTGTGACCGGAGGGAATCCCGCGGGAAAGCCTGACCAGGAAGAACGCTGGCGGGCGATCGATCTCCTCCTCTTCCTGTGGGGCCGGCTTCAGCCGGCCTGCACGGCGGCGATCCTTTGCACGCTGTTCATCCCGGGAGCACAGGCGCAGGAACCTTACGCACTGCCGCGCACCGCGCAGTTCGACCTGACCGCGAAGAACGGCGACGCCTACCGCATGATCGACAATGCCCGCGAGCTGTCGTGGCGACTCGCGGCGCTGGAATCCGCAGGACTGAGTACGGGCTTTCGCCTGTTTCCGGGCGAAACCCACGGCTCCGTCGCCCTTCCCGTCCTTGCCCATGCCATTCCCTTCGCTTTCCGCGCCGCCACGCCATGAAAGGAACGTTCTCGCAATCGATGGCCTGGCTGCACACCTGGAGCGGCCTGATCGCCGGCTGGCTGCTGTTCATGATTTTCGTGACCGGCACACTCACCGTGTACGAACAAGAGATCACGCACTGGATGCAGCCCGAGCTGCGTGGCGCCCACGCGAGTGCGCACGAGGCGCTCGCCACCGCGGAGCACTACCTGCAGCGCCACGCGGCCGGCGCCGAGGAATGGGAGATCGCCCTGCCGCATTCGCGCGAACCCGTGCTCGGCGTCCACTGGCACGCGGGCGATGCTGAGATCGAGCGTCACCTCGATCCCAGGACGGGCGCCGAACTGTTCGCCCGCGAGACCGCCGGCGGCGCGTTCTACAACGAAATGCACTACGAACTGCGCGCCGGCGAGTTCGGACTGTGGTTCGTCGGACTGCTCGGCGTGGTGCTGTTCGCCGCCATCGTCACCGGCATCGTGATCCACAGGCGCATCTTCAAGGACTTCTTCACGTTCCGGCCGTCGAAGGGCCAGCGCTCCTGGCTCGATGCACACAATCTCGCCGGCGTGATGACGATCCCGTTCCTGCTGATGATCAGCTACACGGGGGTCACCATCTCGATGACGACGTTCGTGCCGGCGGCAACCCACCTTCGTTACGACGGCCGCAACACCATGCGCAGCGAAGTGGTGCAACGGTTCCGTCGCGAACCGACTGGCACGAGCGCGACGCTGCAGCCGCTCGCGACCATCTACGATCGGGGCGTCGAACTGATGGGCAGGGTCGGCAGCCTCGCCATCCATCATCCGGGCGATCGCAATGCACTGATCGAGGTTTATCGACCGATCAACGACCGCCTCGGCGCCGTGAGCGATCACGCGGCCTACGACGGCGTCACCGGCGAGTTGTTCAAGGCGCAGACCGGATGGTTGCCGACGGCCTATGCCTATCGCGCCATGGTCGGTCTGCACGTTGCACAGTTCGGCAATGAACTGACGCGTGTGCTGTATTTCCTGGCCGGTTCGATCGGCTGCATCCTCATCGCCACCGGCCAGGTGCTGTTCATCGCCAAGCGCCGCAACCGGCCGGGCGAAGTGAGCGCATCCTTCCTGCGCTTCGCCGAGCATCTCAACGTGGCCATGATCGCCGGTGCGCTGATCGCCTGTGCCGGCTTCCTCTGGGCCAATCGCCTGATTCCCGCAGCACTGCTGGGCCGCGCGCAATGGGAAGCGGTGGCGTTCTTCGCGTTGTGGGCAGCAACACTGCTGCATGCCTTCGTCATCTCGCCGCAACGCGCGTGGGTGATCCAGCTCGCCACCGCGGGTTCGCTGACCGTACTGCTGCCGGCACTCAACGCACTCACCACCGACACCGGACTAATCGATGCCTGGCGCAGCGGCGATCGCATCTCGCTCTGGTTCGATCTCACCGCACTCATCATCGGCGTGCTGCTGCTCGTGACCGCCCGGCGCGTGTGCGGCGCGAAGTCGGCACTGCGCGGCGAACCGGACGACGATGCGCTGGAGGCGGCGACATGATCCTGCTGATCTCGCTGACCGTGGCGACCGCCGCCTTCATCGCGATGGCACTCGCCATGTCGCGGCACTGGCAGCAGGCCACCGCTGCGGGAAGCGCCAATCCCTATCGCCGCGTCGCCCGCGGCAGCGGCTGGCTGCTGCTGTCGCTCTCGCTGGCCATCGCGCTGCGCGGCCATCGGTGGACCATCGCGCTGGTGGAATGGCTCGGCGTGATCTCCCTCGCCGGCTGTTTCGTGGCGCTGCTGTTCACCTTCCTGCCGCGACGCGCGACGCAGTTCGCGCTGGGGTCGCTCGCGATCGCCGTGCTGCTGGCGCTGGGCGTGTGAGAGTGCAGTCAGTCGCTGCAGCGGTTGCGCGCGGCAGCGACCAGGCGCGGCCTGCTGCTGATCGCTCACGCAAATGCGCTCGACATGCAGCGCATCGCACTCGACGCGAAGGTCGATGTGATCGCGCACGGGCTGTGGAACTGGGGACCGGCATCGAACAAACCGGGCGTGTCAGCCGAGATCGCGGCGCATCTGAATCGGATCCACAAGAGCGGAACGGGCTATCAGCCGACGTTACGCGTAATGGGGAGAGCAATGACAAGTACACAAAAGAGCACAAAGGAGCACAAATGAAGAGGCAAGGCGGGAACTGATCAGGCTGTTTTTTTTGTGCTCTTTTGTGCTCCTATGTGTACCTGCCTTTTTCTCTTGCGTACCTGCCTTTTTCTTCGGGGGATTTCATGCAACTGACAGACAAGGTCATCGCAATCACGGGTGGCGGCAAGGGCATCGGTCGCGCGCTCGCGAGACGATTTGCGCGTGAAGGCGCGCGTCACATCGCCGTGGCGGACGTGGACTTGCCCAATGCCCGGGCGGTGGCGCAGGAGATCGGCGGGTCCGCGCATCGGGTCGATGTCGGAAATGAATCAGAGATCGTGGCTTTCATCGATGCGATGGAAAAGACGCACGGGCCGATCGACCTGTTCTGTTCCAACGCCGGCATCGGTGCCGGGAAAGGGCTCGATGCACCGGACGACGTCTGGCAGAAGATGCTCGACGTCAACCTGATGGCTCATGTCTACGCTGCCAGACATCTCGTACCGCGCATGATCGCCCGCGGCGGCGGCTACCTGCTCAATACCGCATCGGCCGCGGGTCTTCTTTCGCAGATCGGCAGCGTCACCTATACCGTGACCAAGCATGCGGCCGTCGGACTGGCCGAGTGGATCGCACTGACCCACGGTCATCAGGGCATCAAGGTGTCGGTGCTGTGTCCGCAGGCCGTGCGTACCGACATGATCGCGGGCAACGAGGGCGATGTGGCCAGCGTCAACGGCATCATGGAACCGGAAGAAGTGGCCGAGGCCGTCGTCCGGGGACTGGCCGAGGAGAAATTCCTGATCCTGCCGCACACCGAAGTCATCGAGTACATGCAGCGCAAGGTGGCGGATCGCGATCGATGGATCACGGGCATGAACCGGCTTCACCAGCGCTATCACTCCTAGCGATATGGCAGCCGCACAGGCAGGAGGACCACCGGATCCTTTATGCCATTTTGTGCTCACCGCCTGGCCCTGCTGCTTCATCTACGGATGCTGCGACGCACGCTGCGTGCTGATAATTCGTATCCGACAGAGATTCCGCGATCGAAGGGGCGCCGCATGATCCGTATCGCATGGCTGGTGCTGGGCGGTTTGCTGGCGGCCGCGGGCTGCGGCGGCAGCAAGGACAGCGCAGAGACGTCCGCGACGCAGCCGGCTGCTGCCTCTTCTTCCCCTGTTGCTGCAGCCGACGAATCGGAAGCTGCCCCGGACGAACATCTCGACATCGCGTTCAGCAATGCGCCCTGGACGGGCGATCTCGACGGGATGCTCCAGCGGCGCGTCATCCGCGTTCTCGTGCCGTACAGCAAGATGTTCTACTTCATCGACAAGGGCATGCAGCGCGGCCTCAGCTACGAAATGATGAACTCGTTCGACAAGGCGCTGAACAAGAAGCACAAACTCACCAAATTGCGAGTCGAATTCGTCTTCATTCCAACCTCCCGCGACCAGTTGCTGCCGCAGCTCACCGCGGGGTTGGGCGATATCGTGGCCGCCAACCTCACCATCACGCCGCAGCGCGCCGCCGTGGTGGATTTCGCAGCCCCTCTGGCGCAGGGCGTGAAAGAGATCGTGGTGACGTCTGCGGATGCTCCCGCGGTTGCGACTATCGACGATCTCTCCGGCCAGGAAGTCTTCATCAGGAAGGCGTCGAGCTACCACGAAAGCCTGGTCGCACTGAACGCCGACCTGAAGAAACGCGGCAAGGCCCCGATCGTGCTGCGCGAAGCGCCCGCAACGTTCGAGGACGAGGACGTTCTCGAAATGGTCAACGCCGGTCTCATCAAGTACACGGTGGTCGATCGTTACCTCGGCATCTTCTGGAACTCGGTGTACAAGGACATGAAGGTGCGCGAGGACCTCATCGTGAACGACGGCGGCGATGTTGCCTTCGCCATCCGCGAGAACAGTCCTCAGCTCAAAGCCGAACTCGACGCATTCATGAAGACGGCGACGCGCGGCACCACGTTCGGCAACGTCGTGATCCAGAAGTACCTGCAGGACACCCGCTGGGTGAAGAATGCGACCACCGAAGCGGAGATGAAGAAATTCGCGCAGCTCCGCGAGCTCTTCCAGAAGTACGGTGCGCAGTACAAGGTCGACTGGCTGCTGATGGCCGCCCAGGGCTACCAGGAATCCGGGCTGGACCAGAGGGTGAAGAGCAGGGTCGGTGCCGTGGGAGTCATGCAGGTGATGCCCGCGACAGGCAAGGAACTCAAGGTCGGCGACATCAGCCAGCTCGAGCCCAACATTCACGCCGGCGTCAAGTACGTCCGCTTCATGATCGATGAGTACTACGCAGACGAACCGATGGATGAACTCAACAAGGCGCTCTTCGCATTCGCATCCTACAATGCCGGCCCGAATCGTATCCGCAGCCTGCGCCAGCTCGCCGGAAAACGCGGGCTCGACCCGAACAAGTGGTTCAACAATGTCGAGCGTGTCGTGTCGGAGAAGGTCGGCCGCGAAACCGTCCAGTACGTCAGCAACATCTACAAGTACTACATTGCCTACACGCTGGTGATGGAGCAGCAGGAAAAGCAGCGCGACAGCAAGGCGAAGCTTGCTGCGTCCGGTCAGTAACCGTGCCCGCAGGAACCGCCAGGGCACCGGTACTCGGCGCCGCGGAATTCACATCCTCCGGAACAGCACGACAGCATTTTCGAACCTTTCCGGCAGGGTAGTCGCCGAGAATTGCTGACCCGGTTCAGCCCGCGGCGGCCGGTGCGCTGAACCGCCTCGACGCGTAATTCATCAAGGAACGATACGTACTGACCGCACGAGGACGCAGCCATCCGCGAGGACTGATGTAGGCTAACCGCCCGACCACGATGCAGCCTCTCAACATGCGCCCTGCCCGAATACTGGAAATTTCCGCCTGGACCGCCGGCGCCCTGCTGCTGGCCACCTATGCCGGTATTCGCACCTGGTCTGCGTATGCCAGCGAGGACGGCATCGATGCTCTGCGTCAGGCGCGTGCGGAGCACGCGGCGATGCTGGCGCAGAACGACGCGGCACCCGGCGCGTACGCAGATCATGCGCCGACCAAGCCCCTGGACACAGGCACGCCGGACACCTCGTTGTGGGACGCGAATCGCATCAAGGAATACGAGGCAACGCTGCAGCACAAGGGATTGCCGGAAGGCGTACTGCGCATTCCGAAGCTCAAGCTGGAGGTGCCGGTTTACGAAGGCACCAGCGATTTCACCCTGAATCGCGGCGCGGGTCGCATCGAGGGCACCGCGCGCATCGACAGCGCTGCGGGCAACGTCGGCATCGCAGCACACCGCGACGGTTTCTTTCGACCGCTGAAGGACATCGAGGTCGGCGACACGATGGTGCTGGAAACCCTGACGACAACGCGCGAATACCGCGTCACGCGGCTCGATATCGTCGATCCCACCAACACGAGCGTGCTGGCGCCGACGCCGTCAGCGGCAATCACCCTGGTGACCTGTTACCCGTTCTATTTCGTCGGGTCCGCTCCGAAACGCTTCATCGTGCACGCGCAAGCGGAGCCGCAGGCAACAGGCAGTTGAAAGCTGCGCCACCCTCTCCCCGCAGGGAGAGGGCTTTGCAGGAAGATCGCGACTCTCAGCTTTTCTTCATTCTCACCACGGTCAATCCGGCACCGAGGCCCAGCAGCATCAGGCCCGACAGCGCAACCAGCGGCAGTTCTCCGGCGGTATGCGGCAGGACCGCGGCCGACTGCTCCGGCTCACGGACGACTTCACGATAAACGATCGGCACAACGACATACTGGGTCTGCGAGTCCGCCACCTGGGCGACGAACTGGTCCTCGGGCACATAGAACTGCAGGCTGTCGCCGCGCTTCAGATCCGCCACCGGCGTCTGCTTGCCGTCGATGTACAGCACCGTATTCGCGGGAGGTGTCAGCGTGAGGGTGTCACCGTCCTTGAAGTCGATCGTAAGTTGTTCGCCCTTATTGATATTCTTCTCGACACGCCCGGCAAACTTCACATATGTCTTGCCGTCGCGCTCTTCGACCGCCTGGCACGCCTTGGCGATGTTGGGATAGGCCTTCAGCGCTTCCGCTGACCATTGAATTCCCGGGCAATCCTTGCTGACGGTCGTGAAGGAACGATCGACGCTCGTCTGTGCGAGCGCCGAAGTGGCGAGCACCGAGGCGACGAAGCCACTGAGTAAGAGACTGGGTCCGCGCATGATCTGGATCTCCTGCTTGGTTATCTATTGATTGCAAAGTCAGACGCGTTCAACTGAGGCAGTTCCCCGCGTGAGCACATGTTGTCCGCAACGATGCGACACGCAAATGCGAACTCGGGGCCAGCGCTCATGCCCCTGTTACCTATTAAACGCCGCACAAGCCGCGCGGAATATCGGCAGAAACCGTGGGCGAGCCAATCCTGGACAGATCATTGGTAGTTGATTTCGGCATAAAGGCGATCCCATGGGCTGTGGGTGGCTGCTTTTCCGCCCCCTGAAGGGCTCTCCGGCTTGCTGTGGGGCCGGCTTTAGCCTAATGACACTGCATCAAGCGCAAGGGCTTTCTGTTCTTCCCCTCCTCCGCTTGCGGGGGCCGCTCCTGCGCATCCATGCGCCCGCGGCATTCGCACGTCCGTGTGCAGCAGAGGGCAGGGAGGGGGCAGCGGCAGCATGATGAAGAGCCGGATCGCTTCGCTCGCCCCCACCCCCAACCCTCCCCCGCTGCGCGGAGGAGGGGGCGGAAAAGCAGCTACGCACAGCAATCACCCTCGCATCGCTGGCCGCCGCACTGGAAACCGCTCCGCCGCCGTGGCTGTCCCCGTATGTCTCGCTGCTGCAGGATGTTCTTCGCGCAGCCAGCACGCGGTCGGTGGCAGCGGCATTGAATACCATCGAACGTCATGGCACGAGCGGCCCGCGCGGCGCATTGCGTGACGCGCTGACCCTGTTCGATGAGAATGCCGCGGTGCTGCAGGCGCCGTCCGATCTGACGGATGCGCTGCGTCGACGCGACTGGCACACGCTGTTCGTGACGCAGCGCGCGCAATGGCACGCGGCACATCTCGTGGTGTTCGGTCATGCGCTGCTGGAGAAGTTGCTGCAGCCGCGCAAGGCCATCACTGCGCACGTATGGCTGGTCGACGCCATCAACGATGGATCGTTTCTGCCGCCAACGCGCCAGCGATTGCCCACGTTACGCATAGCGTTCCGAAATCTGACTCACTAGCATCGGCCCAGGAGCGCTGGCGTGACTGGCGTTTCTTCAACCCGTCATACATTCATGAGTCGATGGCATCCGTTGCCACATGCGCGAGTCATTGACGAGCACGCGTCAGGTTGACGATGGAGGTTGCGATGTCTGCAGTTCCGAGCACCGAAAAAACCCGGGCCACGGCCGCCAGCGGCCCATTGAGCGCAGAAGAACTGCGGCGTATCCATGCCTGGTGGCGAGCATGCAACTATCTTGCGGTCGGCATGATTTATCTGCGCGACAACCCGTTGCTGCGCGAGCCGCTCACGATCGATCACGTGAAACACCGGCTGCTGGGTCACTGGGGCGCGAGCCCGGCGCTGTCGTTCGTCTGGGCGCATCTGAATCGTCTGATCAGGCGCGATGACCTGGATGTGATTTTCATGGCCGGTCCCGGGCATGGGGCTCCAGGGGTGCTGGCACCGGCATATCTCGAAGGCACATATTCGGAGGTCTATCCCGACAAGAGCGAGGACGCCGAGGGTCTGCAGAAATTCTTCAAGCAGTTTTCGTTCCCCGGTCACATCGGCAGCCACGTGACACCGGAGACGCCGGGATCGATCCACGAAGGCGGTGAACTGGGCTACAGCGTGTCGCATGCGTTCGGGGCAGCGCTCGACAATCCCGATCTGATCGTGGCCTGTGTAGTGGGCGATGGTGAAGCCGAGACCGGCCCACTCGCGACGGCCTGGCATTCCAACAAGTTCATCAATCCGGCGCACGACGGCGCCGTGCTGCCCATTCTCAACCTGAATGGCTACAAGATTGCCAATCCGACGATCCTGGCGCGTATCAGCCACGAAGAACTTGAAGCACTGTTCGTCGGCTACGGCTACACGCCGTACTTCGTCGAAGGCGACGATCCGGCGGTGATGCATCAGAAAATGGCGGCAACGCTCGATGAAACCATCGGCAAGATCCGCAGCATTCAGCAGGCAGCACGCAGCGGTGGCACGTTCGAGCGGCCGCGCTGGCCCATGATCGTGCTG
>CAZBKC010000008.1:12084-22058 GCA_964492345.1 uncultured Steroidobacter sp.
CGTGCTGCGTTCGCCGAAGGGCTGGACAGGTCCGAAAGAGATCAAGGGGCACAAGGCCGAAGGCTCGTGGCGTTCGCACCAGGTGCCGTTCTCGGACGTGCGTGAAAATCCCGAGAGCCTCAAACTGCTGGAGAACTGGCTGAAGAGCTACCGGCCCGAGGAACTCTTCGACGCCGAAGGCCGTCTGCTCGACGAATTTCGCGGGATCGCACCCACGGGCACGCGCCGCATGAGTGCCAATCCTCATGCCAACGGCGGCTTGCTGCGCAAGGACCTGAAGCTTCCCGATTTTCGCGATTACGCAGTGAAGGTCCCGAGGGCCGGCTCGGTGCGGCATGAAAACACCAGGCCTCTGGGCGAATTCCTGCGCGACGTCATGCGCAACAACATGACGAATTTCCGCGTGTTCGGCCCGGATGAAACTGCCTCGAACCGGTTGCAGGCGCTGTACGAGGTGTCGAAGAAGACATGGATGGCAGACCTGCTGCCCGAAGATGCCGACGGCGGCGAACTGTCACGCGATGGCCGCGTGATGGAAATGCTTTCGGAGCATACCTTGCTGGGATGGCTGGAAGGCTACCTGCTCAGCGGACGTCACGGCTTCTTTCATACCTACGAAGCCTTCGCGCACGTCATCGACTCCATGTTCAACCAGCACGCCAAGTGGCTGGACATCTGCAAGAACCACGTACCGTGGCGCGCATCGGTCGCCTCGCAGAACATCCTGTTGTCATCGACCGTCTGGCGGCAGGATCACAACGGCTTCTCGCACCAGGATCCGGGTTTCATCGACCTGGTCACGAACAAGAGTCCGTCGGTGGCGCGCATCTATCTGCCGCCCGACGCCAACACGCTGCTCGCCGTCGCCGATCAGTGCCTGCGCTCCACCGATTACATCAACGTGATTGTGGCCGACAAGCAGAAGCACCTGCAGTTCATGAACATGGACGAAGCCATCGCGCATTGTGCGAAAGGCATCGGCATCTGGAAGCGCGCCAGCAACGACGAAGGCGTCGAGCCGGACGTGGTGATGGCCTCATGCGGCGACGTCGCGACCCTGGAGGCGCTCGCGGCCGTGGCAATCCTGCGCGAACGCCTGCCGGACCTGAAAGTGCGCTTCGTCAACGTGGTGGATCTCTACAGGATGCGGCCCGCGTCCGAACATCCGCACGGACTCGCTCCGCGCGATTTCGACAGCCTGTTTACAACGGACAAGCCCGTGATTTTCAACTTCCACGGCTATCCGTGGCTGATCCACAAGCTGGCCTATCGCTGCACCAATCACGACAACCTGCACGTGCGCGGCTACAAGGAGCGCGGCAACATCAACACGCCGCTGGAGCTGGCCATCCTCAATGAGATCGATCGCTTCAACCTGGTGATCGACGTGATCGACCGCGTGCCGGGACTGGCTGTGCGCGCCGCGCATCTGAAGGAAGACATGCGCAACGCCATCCTCGACAACCTCGACTACGCGCACACGCACGGCACCGACCGCAAGGAAATCAGCGAATGGACGTGGCCGTACTGAGCCATCGAGCGCACGGGCATCGGACGATGCGGCCATTCAGGCAGCCGGTGCCCCTGCTCTGTCACTGCAAAACAGCCGGCTGTCTGAGACGCCGGCGCAACGGGCAACACGCATGAGTGTCGATGAATCTGCCCCCGACAGGACATCGTCGGTCGTGAGTCTCGCCGATGAAGAGGCGGTCAAGCGTATCCTCATCGACACTCTGGCCGGCCTGTGGACCGCGGCCAACAATCTGACGCGGCTGCGGCCCTCGCGGCGCGAGCGCTATCGCGTCACCGTGTTCGCATCGGCGCGGACCCAACCCGGGCACTGGGTGTACCAGGAGGTCAAGCGCATGAGCGCCGCGTTCAGCGCCATGGGCTGCGACATCGTCACCGGCGGCGGACCCGGATTGATGCAGGCCGCCAACGAGGGCGCGCAGGAATCACAGGCACCGGAACGTGTGCACAACATCGGCATCCGCGTCACGCTGCCGTTCGAACAGCAGGTGAATCCCTTCGTTGAGGAAGTCTTCGAACACGAAACCTTCTTCACGCGCCTGCACCACTTCGTACTGATGTCCGACGCCTTCGTCGTCGCCCCGGGCGGCATCGGCACGGCGCTCGAAGCATTGATGATCTGGCAACTGCTGCAGGTGCGGCACCTGCACGACACGCCGTTGATCTTCGTCGGTCCCATGTGGAAAGGGCTGGTGGACTGGGCATCGCAGTCCATGTTGCGCCCGGGATTCGAAATGGCCAGCCCGCAGGACCTGCAGATCCCTCAGTGCGTCGACGGGGCCGAGCAGGCGGTCGCGCTGGTGCGCGAACACTACTCACGCTGGCAGTCCACGCAACGCAGCCTCGGCTGAGTGCGGGACGGCGACTGATATCGCAGGAGACCTGGCATGACAAGGACACAGTCTGTCGCAACGAAATCGGCACCGGAATCGATCCGCACCGGCCTCACAGCTGATTCGCTGCAGCGGGCGATCCTCGACAATCTCGCCCATGTGCAGGGATGCTTCCCGGCACTCGCGACACCCCACGACTGGTACATGGCGCTCGCATACAGTGTGCGTGACCGCCTGCTCATGCGTTTCGGGAAAACGGCGCACGCGTGCGCCGCGCGCGATGTCAAAGTTGCCTGCTATCTCTCCGCCGAATTCCTGATCGGGCCGCAACTGGGCAACAACCTGGTCAACCTCGGCATCGAGAGCGCCGCACGGGAAGCAATGCGGGCCCTGGGCCAGGATCTCGACGCACTCGCCGCACTCGAAGAGGAGCCAGGCCTGGGTAACGGCGGTCTCGGCCGACTCGCGGCCTGTTATATGGATTCACTCGCCACGCTCGAGGTGCCGGCCATCGGCTATGGCATCCGCTACGAGTTCGGCATCTTCGATCAGGAAATCCGTGACGGCTGGCAGGTCGAAATCACCGACAAGTGGCTGCAGAACGGCAATCCGTGGGAGCTGGTGCGCCCGCAGATCCGCTTCTACGTGAACTTCGGCGGTCACACCGAGACCTATCGCGACGAACAGGGCCGCCATCGCGTGCGCTGGCAGCCGGCGCACAAGGTGAAGGGGGTTGCCTACGACACGCCGACGATGGGCTATCGCGTCAACACGTGCAATGCATTGCGCCTGTGGAAGAGCGAAGCGGTCGAGTCATTCGACTTCCAGGATTTCAACGTCGGTGACTACTACGGCGCCGTGCAGGAGAAAGTGCTCTCCGAAACGTTGTGCCGGGTGCTCTATCCGAACGACGAGCCGCAGATCGGCAAGCGGCTGCGCCTCGCACAGCAATTCTTCTTCGTTTCGTGCTCGCTGCAGGACGTGCTGCGCCTGCTGGATCTGAAGGGCGCACCGATCGAACGGCTGCCGGACCTGTTCGCAGTGCAGCTGAACGACACTCATCCGTCGATCGCAGTGGCCGAATTGATGCGCCTGCTGGTCGATGAGCACTTGTTGCCCTGGGATCAGGCGTGGGACATCACACAGCGCACGCTTGCCTACACCAATCACACGCTGCTGCCCGAGGCGCTCGAAACGTGGGGACTGCCGCTGTTCGCGCAGCTGCTGCCGCGGCCGCTGGAAATCATCTACGAAATCAACCGCCGCTTTCTCGACGACATGCGCCGACGCTACCCGGGTGACGAGGCGCGCATAGCCCGGCTGTCACTCATTGATGAGGCCGGTGAGAAACGCGTGCGCATGGCGAACCTCGCCACCGTGGGCAGTCATGCGGTGAACGGCGTCGCCGCACTGCACTCGACGCTGCTGCGGCAAACGGTTCTGCGCGACTTCGCCGAACTCTGGCCGGAACGATTCTGCAATGTCACCAACGGCGTCACACCACGCCGCTTCATGGTCCTGAGCAATCCCGGACTCGCGCGCCTGCTGAATGACACCATCGGTGACGGCTGGATCAGCGATCTGTCGCGGCTCGAGGCACTGCAAACGCATGCCGACAAGGCAGCGTTCCAGGAACAGTGGCGCCAGGTAAAACGCATGAACAAGGAGGCGCTGACAAAGCGTATCCGCGAGCGCACCGGTATCGTCGTCGATCCCGCCGCGCTCTTCGACATCCAGGTGAAGCGCATCCACGAGTACAAGCGCCAGCACCTGAATGTGTTGCACATCGTTACGCTGTACCAGCGCCTGCGTGACAACCCACAGCTCACGGTCGCGCCACGCTGCTGCATTTTCGGCGGCAAGGCCGCGCCCGGTTATCACATGGCGAAACTCATGATTCGCCTGATCAATGGCGTTGCGGCAGTGGTCAACAACGACCCGGCAGTGAAAGACCGGCTGAAGGTCGTGTTCTTCCCCGACTTCAACGTGAAGAACGCACACGCCATCTATCCGGCCGCGGATCTGTCGGAACAGATCTCGACCGCGGGCAAGGAAGCCTCGGGTACCGGCAACATGAAATTCACGCTCAACGGGGCGCTCACCATCGGCACGCTGGATGGCGCCAACGTGGAGATTCGCGAGGAAGTCGGTGCGGATAATTTCTTCCTCTTCGGCCTCACAGCCGCACAGGTGAGCGCGCTGCAGCGCAGCGGCTATCGGCCACGCGATTACTACGAGCGCGACGCGGAATTGCGAGCCGCGCTGGACCTGATCGCGAGCGGCGCTTTCTCCGGCGGCGACCGGAATCTGTTCCAGCCACTGCTTCATCACCTCCTGAGCCACGACACCTACCTTCTGCTCGCCGACTATCGCGACTATGTCGATGCGCAGAATGCGGCCGACCGTGCGTTCCGCGACAGCGCCCGCTGGACCCGCATGTCCATCCTCAACACCGCCCGCGCCGGGAAATTCTCTTCCGATCGTTCGATCCGCGAATACTGCGACGCGATCTGGCAGGTCAAATCGTTGCCGGTCAGGCTGGATGACTGAGCCTTAGTTAGTCAGCAGCTTGCGTAACCCCGAGAGACTTGATTCTCGAATTGAGAATGAGGCGGAAAGGCAGAAGGCTACCGAACATTGCAAATAAAACTAGCCGATCGGCTAGTTTTATTGTGGTTGGCCACCGCACGCAGAAAAAAATAGTGGATCGGCTATTTTTGTAGCATGAGGGTAGTGACGGCTTTGTTGGGATTCGATGGACCGTGGTGTGCGCTCGGCACCTGTTCAGGCGGAGGGCGTGCGCCCTCGCCGCGCCAGACCCAGTCACTATCCGCTATCCGCCATCCGCTTCTGGCCTGAGATGGAGCGGGTGATGGGAATCGAACCCACGTTAGTAGCTTGGGAAGCTACAGTTCTACCATTGAACTACACCCGCGCGGGCGGTGATTCTATGCACCCGGGCGGTTGGACGGCAACCGGCCGGACGCCTTTCGCAAGGACTTCATCGTGCGCTTCGATCTGCGGGATCTGGAACTGTTCGTGGCGGTCGCCGATGCCGGCAGCATTGCGCGTGCGGCGGAGCGGTCGCACACCGTGGCATCGGCGGTCAGCAAGCGGGTTTCCGATCTCGAGGAGAATTTCGGGACGCCGTTACTGTCGCGGGGTGCGAAAGGTGTCGAGCTGACGGCAGCAGGACATGCGCTGCTGAGCCGCGCACGGGTGCTGCTGCATCAGGCGAAGCAGCTCGACGAGGAGATGCGGCGCCATGCTTCGGGTGCGCGCGGCTATGTGCGTGTGTTTGCCAACATCTCCGCGATGGTGGAGTTCCTGCCCGCGGCGCTCGCCTCGTTTGCAGCGAAGCATCCGGACATTCATGTGCATCTGGAAGAGCATGTGAGTTCCGCGATTGCGGCAGCGGTGGCGGACAACTCGGCGGATCTTGGCATCGTCAGCGAACAACCGGCCATCGACGGACTGACCTCCCTGCCCTTCCGTCGCGATGATCTGGTCGTGGTCGTGCTGCCAGCGCATCCGCTGGCGAAGCGGTCGTCGCTGCGCTTCTGCGATGTGGCGGAACTGCCATTCATCGGATTGCACGCCGACAGTTCACTGCATCACCTGCTGACCCGCGCAGCGATCGAGGCCGGCATGACGCTCAACTCGCGCATGCATGTCACGAGTTTCGATGCGGCGTGTGCGATGGTCGCCGCAGGTCTGGGAGTCAGCGTCGTGCCGCGCGCGGCCAGCACGCCGTACATCAAGTCGCTGGCACTGGCCGCCATTCCCCTGAGCGATGCCTGGGCTGCAAGGCAGCTCTTCCTGTGTGTGCGCTCCGGCGTCGAACTGCATTCGGCAGCGCGGGTTCTGCTCGAGCATCTGCGAGCGGCTGGCTGAAGCAGCGCCGCCTCTATATCATCGCGCGCCCGCCGTCGGCGCGAGCGCCGGAATCCGCGAAGCGATATGACCAGCGACAAGCCCGAAGCCGATCCGCCAGACCCCGAACAGCCGCATCGCCGCACGATTCGCAGCTACGTGTTGCGCACCGGCCGCGCAACCGTCGCACAGCAACGGGCCATGACCGAACTCTGGCCGATCTACGGCATCGAGTTCACGAGCGAGACGATCGATCTGGCGAAGCGCTTCGGTCGCGACGCTCCCCGCATGATCGAGATCGGCTTCGGCAATGGGGAAGCGCTGCTGCAGTTCGCACGCTCGAACCCGCAGATCGACTGCCTCGGCATCGAGGTCCATCGTCCTGGCGTCGGGCACGCAATGCTGGGTGCACAGGCCGCGTCGATTTCGAATCTGCACGTGATGTGTCACGACGCGGTCGAGGTTCTGCAACAGATTCCCGATGCATCGATTTCTCTTGTGCATGTCTTCTTTCCCGATCCATGGCACAAGAAACGTCATCACAAGCGTCGACTGATCCAGCCGTCTTTCATCGCGCTGATCGCACGCGTGCTGAAGAAGGACGGACTGCTGCGACTCGCCACCGACTGGGAACATTACGCACTGCAGATGCGCGAAGTACTCGATGCCTCGCCGGACTTCGTCAACGTCGCAGGAGAAAAAGGCTTCATCGATCGACCCGCGATGCGCCCGCTCACACGCTTCGAAAAACGCGGTCATCGATTGGGGCATGGCGTGTGGGATATGGAGTATCGGAGGAGGTGACGACGGTCACGACAGTGACGACGGCAAGACCATCTTGTCACCTTCGTTACCGACGTGACTGTCGTAACCGTCACTTCCTTTGATGCTCTGCGGAAAAAATGCCTCTTGAATCCGCAGGCTCACAGGCATAAAACAGATCTCGCCGACAGCTCGCGCTGCCGACACATGCGCGCAGAGAGACCTTGCTTGCAAGGGACTGCGAATCCGCCCGAACGGACCTTGTTACGGAGGAAGTCATGACGTCGCCGAGTCCGGTTGTTGGGGATTGGTATCGCCGGATGAACGGCGCCACTTTCGAGGTCGTGGCGATCGACCGCGATGACGGCACAGTCGAAGTGCAACACTTCGACGGCACGCTGGAAGAGTTCGATCTCGAATCTTGGCACGAACAGCAGTTCGAGGAAGCGAAGGCGCCCGAAGACTGGAGCGGCTCGGTCGATATCGAACCCGAGGACTACGAGAACGAACGCGAGGTCACATCGACCGGAACGTGGGCCGATCCGTTGACGAGCCTGGATCGTGCCGAAACCTCGGGATACTCGGAGTGGCCGAGTCCGCGCGATCTGTAGCGCACGATGACTCGCTCTGCCCGAGCGCGACTCATCGCTGAGGTTTGCCGTTCGTCGCTGCTTCGACTTCATCGATGAAGCCGCGGCGGATCATGACCCAGAACAACAGCACGCCGGGCACCGCGATCACCGTGGTGAACAGATAGAAGTTCACATAGCCGAAGCGCTCGATCAACGAGCCGGCCGTCGTACCCGTGAGCACGCGCCCTACGATGCTTGCCGCCGCTGAAATGAGCGCGTACTGACTCGCCGTATAACGCAGGTCGCAAAGCGCGGAGAAGTACGCGACCACCGTCACGCCGCCGATGCCACTGGCGATATTTTCGAATCCGATCGCGCCGGCCATGCCCCAGTTCGAGTGCCCGAGCGCCGCAAGTCCCGCAAAACTCACATTCGAGATCGCCATCAGGACCAGGCTGATCAGCACCGAGCGCTTCAGCCCAAGGCGCGAGTACATGGCGCCGCCGATGAAGATACCGATGAGATACGCCCAGAAACCGAAACCCACGTCGTAGATGGCGATCTCGTCGTTACTGAACTGCAGATCGTCGAACAACAGACGGAAAGTGAGATTGGCGAGCGTGTCGCCAATCTTGTGCAACAGGATGAAAAGCAGCACGAGCGCCGCGCCGCGTCTGCGGAAAAACTCGGCGAGCGGTGCCAGCACCGAATCGAACACCGCTTTGAAGCCCGTGCGAATAATCGGCTCCCGATGCCGCGGCGGCTCACCGAGCAGCAGTCCAACCAGCATCGCTGGCACAATGAAGATGGCACACGCAATGTAGGCGGCTTGCCATCCCATCCGCGCGGCGATGACGAGCGCGAGCGCACCCGCCGCGACGGAACCGATTCGCCATCCGTACTGGGACATTCCCGAGCCCACGCCCAGCTGACGCGGTTGGAGCGACTCGATGCGATAGGCGTCGATGATGATGTCGTACGTCGCACCCGCAGCGCCGACCAGAATCGCCGCGACAGCCGTCGCCATCAGGCTGGCCTTCGGATCGACCAGCGCGAGATTGACGATGGCTGCAATCGCCAGCACACCCACAAACAACAGCCACGAGACGCGCTGCCCCAGCCGGCCGAGCAGCGGCAGGTGCACACCATCGACAACCCAGGCCCACAGCCATTTCAGGTTGTAGACAAGAAACGCCAGCGTGAATGCGGTGACAGCGCGCTTGTTGATGCCGTCCTGCGCGAGACGGGTGGTCAGCGTCGAGGCGATCAGCGCGTAAGGCGCCCCCGAGGAAATGCCGAGAAACAGCGCCGCAACGGGCGCCGTCTCCGTGTACGGGCGAAGTGCGGCCGGCACGTAAGCCCGCCATCCGAGTGACTGCGTTGAACTCAAGAAACGTGACCCCGCGACATGGACGCCGACCGCATGAATGTGGCGATGATGCCCGGAAGCAGGCACGGTGCGCACCCTTCCCGACGTTGTCCGACTGTCACCATCGAGCGGTCTTCGCCTACTATCCGCTACCCGCTCAATCGCCAACGCTCTCCATGTCCTCCTCCTTCATCGATCTCTGCCTAGAACTCGGCGTGCTGCGCTTCGGCGAATTCAAGCTCAAGTCAGGCCGCACGAGTCCCTACTTCTTCAATGCGGGACTGTTCAATTCGGGACGGGCACTGGCGGCGCTCGGGCGGTTCTACGCAGAAACCATCCAGCAGGCGAATCTGCAGTTCGATGTGCTGTTCGGGCCTGCATATAAAGGTATTCCGCTGGTGTCGGCCGCAGCCGTGGCCTTGGCGGACTGGCACAACCGCGACGTGCCCTGGAGCTTCAATCGCAAGGAAGCGAAGGATCATGGCGAAGGCGGCAACATCGTCGGCGCGCCGCTGCGCGGACGCGTGCTGATCATCGATGACGTCATGACCGCGGGAACCGCAATTCGCGAATCAGTCGAACTGATCCGGGCCGCCGGCGCCACCCCGTCGGGCGTGGTCATCGCCCTGGATCGGCAGGAGCGCGGTCAGACCGAGCGCTCGGCGGTTCAGGAGGTCGAGCAGGTGCTTGGCCTGCCCGTGACCAGCATTCTCAAGCTGACGGACCTGATTTCGCATCTGCAGGCCAAGGGGGACGAGCGGCAGCTTGCGGCCCTGCAGCGCTATAGAAATGAGTACGGCGTCGCGGCCTGAACGTCCGGACGCGGGGGACGATTGACCAGCAAAGGTGCGCCGGTCCTATAGTACCGGCCGTGCGCAAGCGGAAATCAGGCCCCGGAGCCCTGCTGGCCCGAGCATTCGACCTGACGCGATTTGAGGACGGAAACGGTGCGATTCACGACCCACATAGCCACCCTGCTCGCAGTGTTTGCTTGTAGCGGCATCGTCATGGCCGCGTCGCCCTCCTCCTCGCACG
>CAZBKC010000008.1:22068-25405 GCA_964492345.1 uncultured Steroidobacter sp.
GCCGCGGGACAGACGCACTACGGCGATTCCAAGCCTCCCCAGTGCGAGGGGCTCGACACGGAAGTGCTCAACAACAACGGCATGGTGATTCGTGTCATCGAGGGTACGGCTTCGCGCGCGAGCCGCGAACAGCGCGAAGTCGGTGAGACGGCGGCGAGGAAACAGCGCGAACAGCGGCAACTGCGCGACAGGATGCTGATCGAGACCTACCTGACCGTCGAGGACATCGAACGTCTGCGCGATCAACGCCTGGACCTGCTGGACTCGCAGTACCGGGTCACCGAACAGAACATTACCAACCTGCGCGACCGGCAGAAGCGCCTGCAACAGCAGATCGCGCGTTTCAAGCCATACAACGACAAACCCAACGCGCCGCCCCTGCCCGATCACCTGGCAGAGGAACTGGTAAACACGGTAAACGGCATGCGCGTGTACGAGCAAACGCTGGCAAAGACGCGCCGCGAACAGGATGAGATCAAAACCGCCTTCACCGCCGACATCGCGCGGTTCAAGGAGCTGAAGGGGATTAAGTAGAAGGGGGTAGTGATCAGGGGGTAGGGGGTAGTAAGAAATCAGAGAGTGCAACGATGCCACTCTTCTCTCGCTACCCCCTACCCCCTGATCACTACCCCCTTCCCCCTTATCTCAGCCTCGCCCCGAACTCCCGAACCCGCCCGCGCCGCGCTCCGACGCGGCGAATTCATTCACCACCTCGAACTCCACCTGCACGACGGGAACCACGACGAGCTGCGCGATGCGTTCGCCGGGCTGGATCGTGAAGGTCGTCTGGCCGCGGTTCCAGACGGAAACGAAAATCTGGCCCTGGTAATCCGAGTCGATCAGTCCCACGAGATTGCCCAGCACGATGCCGTGCTTGTGACCGAGGCCGGAACGCGGCAGCACGATGGCGGCGTATCCCGGGTTTTCCAGGTGAATGGCGATACCCGACGGAATGAGCTGCGTGTCGCCGGGCTGCATTTCCAGCGGCGCATCGATGCAGGCGCGCAGATCGACGCCGGCAGAACCGGTGGTCGCGTACTGGGGCAAGGGATAGTCGCGCCCGATGCGGGGATCGAGGATGCGGACTTCGAGTCGGTGCCGCGCAGCGGCTGGGGCAGTCGCCCCGTCAGCGAGTGGCATGAATGGCAGATCGGTTCTGAATCGTTGTAGTGGCCGGTGCACCGGACTTCGACTTGTCGCGTTGACGATAACGCTCTGCAATGACTTCGACCAGTTGCCGGGCGAGTGCGGCCTTGCTGGTCAGCGACAGCTCCTGTTTGCCGCCGCGCCAGTAGACGGTCAGCGCGTTGTCGTCCTTGTCGAAGGCCAGACCTTCGCCGACCTTGTTGGCGGCAATCATGTCGAGATTCTTCGAGTTCAGTTTCGTCAGCGCATTCGCTTCGACGTTCTCCGTCTCGGCGGCAAAGCCCACCAGGAACGGCGGCGATTCGCTGCGCCCGATCGTGGCGAGCACATCGGGTGCACGCGACAACGCCAATGTCATGCTGTCGCTGGTCTTCTTGATCTTCTGGCAGGCAACTTCGCTACAGCGGTAGTCCGAAACTGCAGCTGCCGAGATGAAAATATCTGCGTCGGGAACCTGGGCCTGCACCGCTGCCAGCATCTGATCGGCCGTCTCCACCGAAACCTTCTCGACACCCGCAGGCGCCGCGATCTGCACGGGTCCGCTGACGAGCACGACCTTCGCACCCGCCTGGCGTGCCGCCTCGGCCACGGCAAAGCCCATTTTTCCGGAGCTGCGATTGCTGATGAAGCGCACCGGGTCGATCGCTTCGCGCGTCGGACCCGCAGTGATCACGACCTTCAAACCCGCGAGCACGCCCTCAACCGGCAACGCCGCGAAAATCTCATCGACAATCTGCGCGGGCTCGAGCATCCGGCCGACACCGACTTCGCCGCAGGCCTGCTCGCCGCTGGCCGGCCCGAGCACGCGAACGCCGCGACTGTGCAGCAACTTCACGTTCGCCTGCGTCGCGGGATTGGCCCACATCTGACGGTTCATGGCAGGCGCAACGGTGATCGTTGCAGTGGTCGCCAGACACAGCGTCGCGAGCAGATCGTCGGCGAATCCGTGCGCCAGTCTGGCAAGGAAATGCGCCGTCGCAGGGGCGATCACGATTTCATCCGCCCAGCGCGCCAACTCGATATGACCCATCGCGGCTTCGGCAGCCCGATCCCATAGATCGGTGCGCACTGGCTTGCCGGACACGGCCTGGAACGTCAGCGGTGTGACGAATTCCTGCGCGCCGTGCGACATGACGACCTGCACGTCCGCGCCCCGCTCGATGAGGCGGCGCACGAGGTCGGGACTCTTGTAGGCAGCGATGCCGCCGGTGACGCCAAGCAGAATTTTTCTGGCTGCTGTCATGGGCCGGGATTATGGGCGCGCCCTGCGGACAGCCGCAAACAGCCCGCGGCATACCTGCATTCCGCGTCGATATGGTGGCGGCGCATTTCTGGGGGAACCCGGGCGAAAACCGTCCGGCTCGTCCCTCGTCCCCGGCCACAATGGCCAGGAATGTCCGGGGTCGGGGATCGCCCGGTGGAGAATCAAGGGAATGTCGATTCGCGATTGGCCGGCCGGCGAACGTCCGCGGGAGAAGCTTCTGGAGTCGGGACCGCAGGCACTCAGCGAGGCCGAACTGCTGGCCATCCTGATCCGCACCGGTACCCGGGGTCGCAGCGCGATCGACGTGGCCAGAGGTCTCCTGACCGAGTTCGGCTCACTGCGCTCCTTGCTAACCGCAGACAGGGAAAGGGTCTGTGCCGCACCCGGGCTCGGACCCGCCCGCTATGCCGCCCTTCAGGCCGCCCTGGAACTCACCAGACGCCATTACCAGCAACTCATGCTGACCGGCTCCGCACTCGCAAACCCGCGTGCCACAAAGGAATTCATGCGGATGCGGCTGCGTGACCTGCCGCATGAGGTGTTTTGTTGTGTGTACCTCGACAACCGCAACCGGGTCATTGCCTTCGATGAACTGTTCCGCGGCACCATCGACGGCGCCAGCGTCCATCCGCGCGAAGTGGTGAAGGAGGCCCTGGCCAGGAACGCCGCTGCGGTCATCCTTGCCCACAATCACCCTTCAGGGGTGGCGGAACCCAGCCAGGCGGACGAATTGATTACGCGCCGTCTGAAGCAGGCATTGGCACTGGTCGATATCCGGGTACTGGATCACCTGATCATCGGCGACGGGGTCTGCGAATCCTTCGCCGAGCGAGGGCTTTTGTAGACCCGGAAGGCTCGCCTTCCCGGCTTTCCGTCCTTGCCCGTCCGCCGGTCCGCTGGTATAAAGCGCGACTCATTTTTCCGGCC
>CAZBKC010000009.1:0-23316 GCA_964492345.1 uncultured Steroidobacter sp.
TCACCAGCGTTAACGGATATAGCCGGGTCCCTGATCCACCCGCGAGAATGATGCCTTTGTAACCCACCGCCTGCCCTCACTGTGCAGTATCAAGCCATACCGAGCTTTCCCAGCAAGATGCAAAATCAAACTGGGTATGCTGCTTTTGTTGTCTGTCTATAGCAAGCAGATGCCACGCGACATGTCCAATCTGCGGTGCCTCACATCTGAGGTGCCTTGCTTTGCCGGATGCGCTTCGCCGGTATGCATTTTCCGGCCACTTGGCCGGTCAATCAGACCCAGTCCACGGGCAACCGGGCGGAGTGCAAACATGAAGAGAATGGTGACGAGAAGGGAAAGCCGATCTGAATTGTTATCCCTGACATGATTCCTCACAATTTCTGCCATCCCCAACCAGCGCTGATCTGCGGATAGGCGTCCTATCTAGTGTGGTATCGCGTAAACAACAGGAGTTATTTTCTCGTCTTTTTTTCGCGAGCGAGGCCAGGTGCGTCCAGGTCGAATGCCTTCGAGCGTTTGCCGGCAGCGCTGTAGCTTCTCCACGATGGCGTCCACGCTCGCCGCCCAGACAAACGGCTTGGGATTGTTGTTCCAGCTGTTCGTGACTTCCTCAATGGCTGCGATGAGATGGGGAACGCCTTAGGAACACTCCGCGTCGTATCCGCTTGCGGGTCAGTTCACCAAACCATCGTTCCATCAGATTCAACCAGCTGGAACTGGTCGGAGCAAAGTGAGAGACCAAGCCGGGGGGTTCTTCAACCATGCTTGGACGTTGGGATGCTTGTACGTGCCGTAGTTGTCCCATCACCAGATGCAGCGGAACATCGCCGGAAACTCCCGATCCAACCGGCGCAAGAACTTCAAGAACCCCCGATTGCAGTGTCGGGCAAAGCATTGCCCGACCACCTTTCCCTGAGCCATTTCCAGGGCGGCGAACAGAGTCGTGTGCCATTACGCTTGTAGTCATGCGTCATGGTTCCGCAGCGGCCTTTCTTCAGCGGCATCCCGGTTGAGTACGACCTAGCCTGAATTTGGCTCTTTTAGTCGATGCACAACACCAAGGCCTTCCGGTGGATTGAGGCACACAAACAATCGATCCCTTCCTCGCGAAAACGCCCGCGCCAAAATGCCGCGATCTTGAAGCGATATGCTCAAGACAATGTGGCTTTTTTTCGGAAGTATTCCAGTATTTTCTCTGGGAACCGGGACATCAGGCGTAGGTAGTTAGTTCTAATTCCAGTTTCCCTGCACGCCCTTCGGATTTCTCGACTGATCTCTATGGTACTTCTCAAGCCACTCGTACTAGCCCCTCCATACAGCATGCGCACAAGCATCCTGGGCATGTAGCTGTAGGACGGACTTCGATGCATGAAAACTCTGGCCACCCATTCGAAGTCCCCAGCTATCTTATATGACTCATTAAATCCGCCGCACTCCTCATACACATTCCGACGGACGAACATGGCAGGATGAGCCGGCATGAATCCTCTTGACAGACGCGTTGGCGAAAACGCCCTCGAAGAGTATTGGCGGACCACTACTGAAGGGGCGGAGGCACGAACCATAGCCACGTCTCCAAAGACCATATCCACTCTGTCGCGCTCAAAGATCCCGACCACCTCACTCAATACGTCTGGCGCCGCGTAGCAATCATCGGCGTTCAGAAACGCAACAATATCTCCATCGACATATCGTAGGCCCTTGTTAAAGGCATTGTAGATACCTGTATCGCGCTCGGAGATGAGCACATCTAGCCGATGGCTATGAGACTGCAAAAGCTGGAAAGTGCCGTCCGTCGATGCACCGTCAATTACAACATGCTGCCTGTCCTGATGTGTCTGTTCGTTAACGGATCGCAGCGCCTCTTCCACAGTGCTATGCGCATTGCGAACAGCAGTGATAACCGAAACTCTCACCATGCACCCTGCAAACTACTCGTTTGAGGCCCTCGATCACTGTCAGTGCTAGCCGTCCATGCCAAGCGGTGGATACACCCATCGTCCTGCAGAAGAATCAACCCGAGAAAGGGCAAAGGTAACCTCTCAATTTTCACTGCGACTTCTGACACCAAACTATGTCTCCAAAAGCGGCTTGTACAACCATCCACACTGCCATCAGCCGATCGAGAACCGTTTCGGTACGGCCGTCAGTGATGGCTCACCATGCTTCCGTCTGTTTGGGCTTCCCCATGTCGAACGAAAGCCGGAAAATCGCGGCGCATTCGCTCTCCTGTCAGATCCATCCAGGGTTTGAACTTGCCGGTATCACGAATCACGAAGGCGAAGGCGAAGGAATTGCATTGCTTCGGGAACAAGAAATGCAAGGCGCGCGCACCCCACCACAGCAAAGCACCCAGCGCGCGCCTGATCCAGGAGTTCATGCTGAGACGGTGAAACGGATCGCGCATCGCGTAAAAGAAGTGGATGTCGTTGACTTTCTGCGGATAGGCACTTTCGATCGTCTTTTGCACTTCCCGCTCTGTCCAACGATAGATGAAGTTCGGAATGGGTCCATTCTGGACGCCGCCCTCGACCCAACCATTCGCGACGACAGCTTCGAGTTCGTAGTGAACAGTGAACCCAAGGACTGCGCCGACGCGTATTAGCGCCGAATCCCGTGCCTCGATGACAACCGCACCCTTGCGCGAGACGCGATACATCTCGATCAGAGCCTTGTGAGGCGACACGCAGTGATGTAGGCCAGCATGAACCATAGTCCAATCGAAGGCGCGATCAGGGAAACTCAACTTCTCCGCATCCTGCCAAACCCACGCATAGGGCTTGATCTCTTCGACGTAGCGTTGATCGACGTTGCTGATCGTGACGTTGGTAAAGCCCAGCTTACGCAAAACCTCAATGTCAGTTGTCCCGCCGCAAATGACAAGAATGGAGTCGTCAATGCGCAGGCTTCCGTCTTTCAGCAGTTGGGTAAGTACACGCGAATAGAACACCACTCAGCCCTCACTAACTCCGGCACATATCAAGAACAACGCCACATTTCGCCCAGTATGGCACGCAGAACCGGATGCGAGACAAGGTCGTACTCGCGATGACCAGACCATCTGGTCCGCCGGACCGTACGAGTCCCCTCCACTCGTCAGCGAAGTGTTCTGGACAAGCTGGACCCACTTGGCGCTGTAGTGGACACTGGCGCCTATGGTAGATGAGAGACGCAAACTGCAGAAACGTCCGAATCGATGCTGCAGGAGCCTGACCTGCGATCACGCCTTCGCGCTACAGGGTTGCCAGCCATAGGCGCATTTGCCACCTGTCAGGCTAGAATAGCCACCAGTTCAGGCGTGCCTGCCACGTGCGGCGGCAAGACCAGATTCGCAGCTTGCATCCGGGGATGGGTATCAATTTTGTCAGACACAGGCAAGGGCATTGTTAGCCGTCCTCTGGACGCCTTCATTAGTGGCGAGACCGATGAGCATCGCCAGGTTTTCGAGGCTACTATCCAGCAAATACAGGAACCGTTCAGCCGCACGCTGGAAATCTGGGAAGGTGCAATCCGAGCAGGCGGAAAGCTCTTGGTATTCGGTAACGGCGGCAGCGCCGCAGACGCCCAGCACATCTGCGCAGAGCTTGTCATTCGCTACAAGTCAGATCGCCCAGCCATCGCCGCCATCGCGCTGACAACCGATTCATCTGCGCTGACCGCATGTGGCAACGATCTTGGCTTCGAAGCGCTGTTTGCCCGTCAAGTCGAGGCGTTGGGTAAATCAGGGGATGTGGCGGTGGGGATATCCACTTCGGGTCGAAGCCCGAATGTACTTGCCGCTCTGCGTGAAGCGCGCAAGCAGGGTCTGCAGACAACCGGGTTCAGTGGCGGCGACGGTGGCGACATGCCGGCGCTGTGCGACGCCTTGCTCGTGATTCCATCGCGCATTACCGCACGGATTCAGGAAATGCACATCATGATCGCGCACATGCTGTGCAAGGCTCTGGAACGGCGACTGGGATTTACCTGAAGCGTCTCTTATGGACGACAAGATTCTCTTCGACCTGCTGGATTCGTTTCACCGCCGCAGAATCCTGGTGCTGGGCGACAGCATGCTCGACCGGTTCGTCTATGGATCGGTCGAGCGCATTTCACCGGAAGCCCCGATCCCCGTGCTGACCATCGAACGGGTAGATGACATGCTCGGGGGTGCCGCCAACGTCGCACGCAACATAGCCACTCTCGGCGCCCAGGCAGTCTTGGTTGCTGTTGTCGGTGACGACGCGGCGGCTGGGACATTGCGCGGCGCGCTGGCGCACATTCCGAGCATCGAGGCACGCCTGGTCGTCGATGCCACTCGGCCAACGACCGTCAAGACTCGTCATATCGCCAACCGGCAGCAGATCCTGCGCGCCGATAGCGAGAGTCGCAAGTCAATTACAGGCACCACAGCTGAGGCGGTTCTTGCACAGTTCAATGCCGCACTGCCAGCCGTCGATGCCGTCATTCTGTCCGACTATGCCAAGGGCACGCTGACGGAAGCCGTGACGCAGGCGGCAATCGCCGCGGCACTCGCGGCTGGCAAGCCTGTATTGGTCGACCCCAAGAGCAAATCGTTCGGCAAGTATCACGGCTCGACAGTGCTGACTCCCAACAGACACGAACTGCAACTCGCAGCGGGTAGCCCGTGCGTGACTGACGAGCAGATCGTCGAGGCTGCGGCCGGCATTCTGGTCGCAGGAAACTGCTCGGCATTGGTGGTCACGCGCGGCAAGGATGGCATGTCAGTGTTCGACGTTGACCAGCCGCCAGTACATCTGCGAACAGTGGCACGCGAAGTTTTCGATGTGTCCGGTGCAGGCGATACGGCCATTGCATGTTTGGCTCTGGGGATCGCGAGCAAGAGCCCGGCGGTGGAAGCGGCGCGCCTCGCCAATGTGGCAGCCGGCATCGTGGTCGGCAAATACGGCACGGCTTGCGTCACCCCGGGAGAAATCGTCGCGTGGCTTGAGCAAAGCTCGCGCGGGGATGAATCCGCCAAGAACTTCTCGTTGGCCGGCGTCATGCAGACCGTGCAACATTGGCGCCAACTAGGTTTGCGCATCGCCTTCACCAATGGCTGCTTCGATCTGCTACACCCTGGACACGTATCGCTTCTGCAGCAAGCGCGCCGCACAGCGGATCGACTGATCGTCGGACTGAACTCAGATCTCTCAGTGCGTCGCATCAAAGGTCCCGGCCGCCCGGTGCAAAGCGAAGTGGCCCGCGCCACGGTGCTGGCATCGCTGAAGACAGTGGATGCGGTGGCAATCTTCGAGGCGGATACCCCCATCGAACTGATCGAAGCATTGCAGCCGGATGTGCTAGTCAAGGGCGCTGACTACTCGGTCAACAACGTCGTCGGCGCTGATCTAGTACTCCGGCGTGGGGGACAAGTCGTTCTCGCAGAGCTAGTCCCTGCACACAGCACTACCAACACCATTAAGGGCATGACCGCAGCGAACTCGGCATGACCTCAATCCATTCACCAAAGAAGATTGTGGTACTGGATCGTGACGGAACGATCGTTGTGGACAAGCGCTACCTGCACGATCCCGATCAGCTCGAGCTTCTGCCCAACGCCTCAAACGGCATGCGACTGCTTTGCAACCGAGGCTATCGACTGATCGTCGCCACCAATCAATCGGGCGTCGGACGTGGTTTTTTTACTATTGATCAGATGACGGCAGTGAACAAGAGACTGCAAGACATGGTTGAGGCAGCGGGCGCGAGCCTCGAGGCCATCTATTCTTGCCCACACCACCCTGCCATGGAGTGCGATTGCCGTAAGCCCAAAGTTGGCCTGATGCTCAGGGCGGCGCGAGAACTGTATTTCGATCCCGCGTCCGTCTTCGTCGTCGGGGACAAGGAAAGTGACATTGAATTCGGCATTCGCTCCAGTGCTCGAACGATCTTGATTGCCACTCCGGACTCGCATAGGAATACACGCGCGGAGTTCACCGCGCGGGACCTGCTCGAGGTGGCTACGATAGTCGAAAACGAAGCCGGGCGATGACCACAGCGGCGAGAAGCGAGCATGCATTGTGCGCCGGGTGTTTGCGCCAAAACGAGCCTAAACCGAACCAGGCCTACGGGTTGATTTGATTGGCTATGCAGAGCGCATATCGACTAACGGAGCACGGAAACCTCCGCGGCGTCCTCACGAATGTCAGCTGGCTGATGCTCGAAAAGTTCGTGCGGATTGCGCTCAGTCTGTTCGTGACCGCCTGGATGGCGCGCTACTTGGGGCCCAACGAGTTCGGCAGACTTGCCTATGTGCTCGCGTCTATGGCGTTTTTTCAGGCCGTTGTGAGCCTGGGGCTGGATGGAATCGTCGTGCGAGACCTCGCACGTGATACCGAGAGAGGCTCGGAAATCCTCGGCTCTGCGTTGGCCTTGCGACTCGGCGCCGGCTGTTCGTGCTGGCTCCTCGGCATGACCGTGACCGAATTCTCATCAAGCCGTGAGACTGCACTGTTCGCGTTGGCAGGGGCTGCTCTGATTTTTCAGCCCGCGGACACCATCGACCTTTGGTTTCAAAGTCAAAGCAAGAGCCAGCGCACTGCAATCGTCAAAATCCTGGTTCAGCTGCTCAGCAATGGCGTCAAAGTCGTTCTCATTCTTTCCCACGCACCTCTGGCTGCTTTCGCGACAATGGTAGCGGCCGAAGCTGCACTCACTGCAGCCGGTCTCGCACGTGCCTATCGAGGTTTTCCCATTCAACGCCGCTGGCAACCAGAACTAGCAGCCGCGATCGCGTTGTTACGCGAATCATGGCCGTTCCTGCTGGGAAGCGTGTCAGTCATCCTATACATGCGCATAGATCAGATACTGATCAAGCGCATGCTCGGAGAGCAGCAGCTCGGCGTGTACGCCGCAGCAATGTCAATGTCCCAGGTCTGGCACATCGTTCCAACGACGCTGGTGGTCAGCCTCGCTCCCTTCATCGCAAGGAAAAAAGCTGAAGGAGAGGAGCAATACCAAAGAGCACTCCTGCTTGTATTCCGCGCTTTCGGTGTGTTTGCTGTTGTGGCCTGCATCTTCACAGCGATTGCGGCTCCTCTACTCATACAGACACTATTCGGTGACGACTACAGGCAAGCCGGCCCGATTCTGACAGTACACATATTCTCACTAGTCTTTGTCTTTCAGGGGACCGCGCAGGGACTCTGGTATACAAACGAGCGAGCTGGTCGCGTGGCGCTTCGCAACACGCTACTCGGGGGACTTGCCGCCGTGGCGGCAAACCTGATCCTACTCCCCAGAATGGGAGCCATCGGAGGTGCAGTGTCTGCTCTCATATCCTTCGGCATCGGCGGAATGTTTGGCAATATTGTTTCCCATCGGAGAATCCTGCTCATGCAACTAGGGATCAAACCGCGAACGTGAACAATCGAACTGCGAGACGTGCTCCGGAACGACTGTGAGACCACGGCTTCGCTACTCCGCTCAAGATGTTGTTAGCTCACCGAGGCGGAGACTTGACGACTAAGCGACTGCTCGATACATAACGCCATCTTTAGAAGGCACTGACCGGCGACTGCCGTATTCCCGCGACATACTACCGAGAACGAATGAATATCAACGACAGCAGAACTTTGATAACCGGCGGAGCCGGCTTCCTCGGCAGTCACCTGTGTGACCGCCTGATACGCGACGGCCGAGAAGTGCTTTGCGTTGACAATTTCTTCACCGGGTCACGACGCAACATCGCGCACCTGCTCGAGTCACCCTACTTCGAGATAATGCGTCACGATGTCACGTTCCCTCTTTATGTCGAGGTGGATCGCATCTTTAACTTGGCGTGTCCCGCCAGCCCCATCCACTATCAGTTCGATCCGGTACAGACAACCAAGACCAGCGTGCACGGCGCGATCAACGCGCTCGGTCTGGCAAAGCGTCTGCGCGCGCGGATACTTCAGGCTTCGACAAGCGAAGTGTATGGCGATCCCGAAGTCCATCCTCAGAAAGAGGAGTACTGGGGTCGAGTCAACCCCATCGGCATCCGTTCCTGCTACGACGAGGGAAAGCGTTGCGCCGAAACCCTGTTCTTCGACTACCACCGCCAGCACGACCTCGACATCAAGGTCGTCCGCATCTTTAACACCTACGGGCCGCGCATGCACCCCAACGACGGCCGGGTAGTCAGCAACTTCATCGTCCAGGCCCTGCGCGGCGATGACATCACGATTTACGGCAATGGCCAGCAGACTCGAAGCTTTTGCTACGTCGACGATCTCATCGAAGGATTCGTGAGAATGATGGATAGCCCGCAGGGATTCACGGGTCCGGTCAATCTTGGCAATCCCGATGAGTACACAATGCTTGAATTGGCGGAACAGGTTCTGAGCTTGACCCAGTCGCGCTCCAAACTCGTGTTTAAACCGCTACCGGCCGACGATCCGCGACAACGTCAACCGGACATTACGATTGCGCGAAGGGATCTCGGCTGGGAGCCTACCGTTGGTCTACGGGATGGTCTGAAGGAAACAATTGCGTACTTCCAGCGCTTGTCTGGGGACCAGAGTGCGTAGCCCTGTTCTTCTGATCGTTTTCAATCGACCCGAGCCTACCGCGAAAGTACTCGAAGCCATTCGCGCAGCGCGCCCCTCCCGGCTGTATGTAGCCGCCGATGGACCTAGAAGGGATCGCGCCGGTGAAGCTGCTCGCTGTGAGGAAACGCGGCGCATCGCCACAGAGGTCCATTGGCAATGCCAAGTGAAGACGCTGTTCCGTTCCGAGAATCTGGGCTGCAAACAGGCCGTTTCGCAGGGTATAGACTGGTTCTTCCAGAACGAACAACAGGGAATCATCCTCGAAGATGACTGCCTACCCAATCCAACCTTCTTTCGATATTGCGATGAACTTCTCGACTACTATCACGATGACCACGAGATTGGGCTGATCAGTGGCGACAACTTCCAGTTGGGCCGGACGTACGGGAACTCGAGCTACTACTTTTCCCGCTATAGTCACATCTGGGGATGGGCGTCGTGGCGGCGAACATGGCAGCTCTACGACCGTAATGCGACCGCATGGCCCTCATTCGACGCGGCTGGTGGATTGGAGCGTGTACTGGGCAACCGACGACGCGAGATTCGCCACTGGCGCGGCATATTCTCCGCTGTACACGCGAACAAGATCGACACTTGGGACTATCAGCTCAATCTAACGATGTGGGTGAACCGCATGCGCGCGATCCTTCCACAGAGGAATCTGATTTCGAACATAGGCTTCGGTGCCGATGCGACGCACACGAAACGCATCAGCAAGTACGCCGATATGGCAACCGAGGACATGGCGTTTCCATTGCAGCATCCGACGGATCGAACTGAATGCGCAGCGGCTGACAACTACACCGCCGAACGCATTTTTCTTCAACCATTGCCGCAGCGCGTATGGGGCCAGATTCGTGGCACGCTCGGCATCTGACATCGCAACTTATTCATGAGAGAAGTGTGTTTTGTCTGCGAAGCAACCATGCAACCGTTGTTTCGGCTACAGGTTCTGAACAAGTACGACGCGCAGTATTTTCACTGCCCGGAATGCGGCTACGCCCGAACCGAGGAACCCTATTGGCTCGACGAGGCCTATGCCAGCGCGATTGCCGCATCTGATACCGGGATTCTGCAACGCAATCTGTCGCTATCCGCAAAGCTCGCGTGTGTCCTCTACTACTGTCTCGACCATCGCGGCACGTATCTGGATATCGCCGGTGGCTACGGGATCCTCACTCGGCTCATGCGCGACTATGGTTTCGACTACTACTGGGACGACAAGTACTGCGCGAATCTGATGGCGCGGGGCTTCGAGTCTGCGGATGCACGATCGCAGTTCAGCGCCCTTAGCGGGTTCGAGGTCATCGAGCACGCTGTCGATCCAGTCCAGTTCATCTCCGAAACCATGGCAGCATACAAGTGCCGCACGCTGGTTCTGAGCACAATCACATATGCGGGCGAGAAGCCCGCTCCGAACTGGTTCTACCTCACCCCGGTGACCGGCCAGCACATCTCCTTCTTCCAGCGCAGGACCTTGGCGCGAATTGCACAACGTCTGGGGCTTCGCCTGTATTCGAGCGGTGGACTGCATCTGTTCTCGGATCAGCCCCTCAGAAACACCTGGCTCTATCCCCTTCTGAGTTCGCCATTCGCGTGGATGTGGGCCCAGTATGTGCGGCTACGGCTAGGATCCCTGGCGGAGTCTGATCATGCGCGCATGCTGGCGCAGCAGTCCCTTGTTTCCAATCTCAACGCGCCGCGGTAGTCAGCCGACTCGCACCAACATCATCCGGAGAAGACAGAGAATCATGCGATCATTCCGTCATTGGACGCCACGGTATATCAAGAACCGTCTCGCCGACGCGGCCTACCAGAGGAACCATCCCGATCATCCCTGGCTTACACAGCAGGCGGTGAGCATTCTGAGCACCTACCTGCGACCGACAGATGTAGGCGTCGAAACCGGCAGTGGTCGTAGCACGGTGTGGTTTGCGCGGCACGTAGGCCGGCTCATCAGCATTGAACATCACCAAGACTGGTACGGACGTGTCCAAGCGATGCTTCGCGACGCTGGCTTGACCAACGTCGATTATCGGTTGGCACCTCTCGATGTCAAGGAAGAGGAAGGTGAACGATCGGGCTACGTAGCTGCGATGCGCACTCTTGAAACTGCGAGCCTAGACTTCGCACTCATCGACGGCGTGTATCGGGATTCGTGTGCGTGGGCTGCTCTGCCGCTACTAAAGCCCGGTGGTTTGCTCGTCATCGACAATGTGAACTGGTTTTTCCCCAGTCAGTCATATTCTCCTAACTCTCGCCGCGTCGCGCAGGGAGCGAGCACCCCGACTTGGAACGAGGCCTATCGTGTCGTGTCCGCATGGAGAAGCATCTGGACCAGTTCCGGCGTCTCTGACACAGCTTTGTACTTCAAACCTCTTGCCACCTGAGCATTGATCTCGGATGACGTTGACGCAGACTGTCTGTCGCTCGTGAGCCGGCGACGCGACAGCGAACTGATGACACCGCCGCCGTGGCTGACACAATTTCATATGCCGGATATCCTAATCTCCAGGTACGGATCGTTCGGCACGGATCCACGGGTGCGGTACACCTCGATCGTTGAGTTTCAAAAGGGCGCGGGAATGTCCAATCTTTATGTGCAGTATGGCTGCGGTTTTAGCGCACCCACTGGCTGGGTAAACTTCGATGGCAGCCCTACTCTGCGTTTTGAGCGCATTCTTGGCGTTGGTCGTCTCTACACTAGGAATGCAGCGCGTTTTCCTGCCAACGTGCGCTATGGGGATATTGTCACCGGCCTGCCGTTGAAACCTGATTCATGTGTGGGGATCTACTGCTCACACGTCCTAGAGCATCTGGCTCTGGAGGACTTGAGTTTCGCCCTGAGCAATACCTTCTCCTACCTGAAAAAGGGTGGAACATTTAGGCTGGTCCTGCCAGATCTCGAACAACTTGCCCGCGAGTACATAGCCAGCGACTCACCGGCGGCAGCGCATCACTTCATGGAGTCAGCCTGCCTAGGTCAGACCCGGCGCACGCGTGGCTTGAGCGGCCTTCTCGGGAGTTGGTTGGGAAACAGCGCTCACTTGTGGATGTGGGATGAGAAGACGATGACTGAGGCGCTCCGACAACACGGATTCTCCGCGATCCGGCGCTGCTCTTTCGGCGATGCGGCCGATCTGAAATTCAGAGAAGTAGAGGAGGAAGTTCGCTTCACCGGGTGCTTGGCGATGGAGTGCACGAAGTGATGCCGCCCAACCAAGCGTTTGCATGAGACCTTCTTGACGCCTGAATATGGCTGATTCCTCAAGACTGCCGCTCTGAAAGGGGCATCGCCGCGGCAATGGCCTCACCAGACCGCTGATGAACCCGGGATGCGATCCATTTTGCAAACGCATGCTCGTCATCGAATAGAGACCAGGCGTTCTGGGTAAAGCACGAACGCGGCAGCCAGTATTCCTTGCGGATGGGCGAGAGTACGTAGGCAGGTACATCGAGGTAGTCGGCAAGGTGCCCAGGCAGGCTGTCTGCTGTGATTACCAGATCGCAGGTCTTGATCTCCTCGCTCAGGGCAACGAAGGATCGTTCGATTTTCTTCACAGGCAGCTGAGGCGGCACTGACCCGGACTCCCCCGCAAGACTCACGACCTCGCAATCGATACCGTGCTCACGCAGCTGATTGCAGACTCGCATCATGACGTCGCCGGGAATACAACGCTCCACCATTCGTGCAGCTGGAAAGATTCGCGCGCGCTGCAGTTTCGCGCCATGCGCGGGCTTGCTGCGATCCATGCGGTCGAGACCGAATCCAAGCGCCTGCAGCGTCTGCTCAAAAGCCAGGTAAACGTTGAGCCCCGGCACGAGGCCATGGCGCACGTACTGCCAGCCGATGAATCTCTCCCGCATTCCGTAGGTGTGGAATATCAGCTCACTGTTCGCCGGCAACGCCGCCATCTGCGAGCGCAGTTTCAAGAGGCTAACGGCAGCCTTGCCGACGCCCCGGAGCCTGACATCAAACGCCGCGGGTACCTCGGTGCCCGTAGGTATGAATTGCACTTGATCCTCGATCCCCAGCACACGCGCCAGACTCCTGACATGGTCTCCAGTGAAAACAGTCAGCGCTGCGACATCCGGCGGAAGTTTGCGCACAGCCCTGGCCATTCGGGTTGCAATTACAAAGTCGCCAAACGCTCGCAGCGACACCAGATAAGCATCCGAAGCCGCCGCAGTCACAGGAGATCCTCAACCTGCGGATACACAGGCTGTAATGAAGGAGCATCACCAGTCATCAGTCCGGATTCCGATTCCTGGCGTGCGCAATCCTTGCTTGACGTACGACAGGAACGAACCAGATCAGAAACAGACCCACCGTCCCACCACAGGCAATGCCGGATGCCAGCAGTAGGAGCTTGCGGGGCCGCACAGGATCGCGCGGATCCGGAGGCAGCGCCCTGTCTATTACGCGTAGCGCATATTCGGAACTCACATTGGCAAGCATCCGCTGGTTGATCTGGTTTTCCATCACTCGGCCAATTGCCTCTTGTGCGGTTACGACCGTAGTACGCTTCAGTTCCTGCTCGAGAAAACCGATGGAACGTTCCACTTCACTGAGATCGCGTGTCCTTACCTCTGCGTTCACGCGCTCGACCAGTTCGTTGGCCCATGTCGCGGCCTGCTCGCCGTTCTTCCACTCGATCGCCACAGTAATCAACCCACTGCTTCTCTCACGCACGACCGACATGACCTTACGCGTGAAATATTTGTGAGCCTGAGCGTACGTGCGTTCACGACGCTCCGATTTCCAGGCCTTGGCCTCCAAGTCCCAATCGTCGGCGTACAGTACCGGCAAGAGGTCCTTCTCCCGGAGGAACTTTTCAATGAGCTGGCGTGACTGAAGTACCGCCACAATCTCGTCGGCACGACCGTTACTCCCGTTGAGGTCGATCCCGGCCAACGAGGCCAGTCCGCCAAGCGATCCCAGTGCGGAAGACAATGTGCTACTCAGGCCAGACGTCGTATTGGCAACGACGACGACCGTCGATGCGCGATAAAGTTTGGTTGTCAAGATTGTCACCGCAACGAAGAGCGCCACCGAGGCCGCGAGCGAGATCACCAGCCACCAACGACGTTCCCATACCGTGGCGATCAGAGAACCAAGATCGACCATCGCACTGTCCCTCTGTGTGCTGTGCGGCTCCATTTGACTAATCACGGTGGCCCAACCTTTGAAAATTCGACCATGAGGAAGAGTTTGACGAAAGCCAATGCGCGGTTGCATGCCGACCCGCCATTCCCTGTGCTGCTGCGCCTGTCACAGGCAGCCACCTGCATCGCCGCAGGCACCGGTCAGCAGGGCCGGCTCTGTCGTGCGCAGAGCATCGAGACTGCCTGAACGGAAGCCCAGCACCACCAGCAATGCGACAACAAGGGTCATGACAATGGCAACGTTGTAGGGACGGCCCCGTTCGGCAGTTCTCATCAGCGTGACCGCGCGGCCGATCGCAAAGGGGTACAGAGCTGCAATCACATTGGAAAAACGGGAAGCGAAGATCGAAAGCTCGCGAAACGCAAGAAATGTCGCCGCCGCGTACAGAACAGTGATGAAAAGTATCTCTGATATTCTGTCGTCAGCAATCGCTCGTGCGCGCAAGCAAATAGCGGCAATCAAGGCGAACAACACGATAGCACCATAGGACTCTACGGGCCGACCGTACGAATCCTCGTTCCAGTTGACATATATCTCCACTCGCGGATCGAGAGACATCAGCACTGGAAGCAGGATCGATATGCCCACGACGAGCGCCACAGCCGGTCCGAAAGTAAGGAAATTGCGCCATTTACTCAGTCCCGCTACGAACTGGGCCCAGTGCATGACTATTACAAGCGACACAACGGTGAGGTGAATCGAAGCCGCGCATACCGTGAGCACGCAATAGAGCAATTTGCGCTTCTGCGCCAGTGCCAAATAGTACACGGCCAATGCCAAGGCGACTCTACTGTGTGCAAAGTCCCGAACGATCGCGGCGTGCAGCATATACAGCGTAGTTGTAACAACAAGGTCGCTGCGCAGCCTTATGGCGAGGACATAGATCGCAACGAGGGTGAAGATGCCCTGAACCAGGAAGAACTCTGGGAGCGTCAGCTGTACAGTACTCACCAGCCCCATCAGCCACCGATACCCAACATCGGGGATCAGATCCCGTTGGCTGCCGAGGTAAGCTGCATAGTTGGCGAAATCCGGGCCGCCTATTCGGTACATCCCCAGCAGGTAGGACAGTACCAACGGAACAACGAGCACCAGGATCGCCACCGATTGGCTCAGCTGTGCCCGGCGAAAAATGCTCAGCACGGCGGCTGCGGCTGCGAGGGTGGCCGCCGAATAAAAGACAAGCGGAAAGGGGTTCACGTCATGAAGCTGCACATAGAACGCCCTATGACAAAGCCGAATTAGCTCGACTTGGCGCTAGGCACGTTCGGGCTGATTCTCTTCGATGTCCTGACGATGGTTGTCGCTCCTCGGAACTTATCTGGAGCGTGTAGCCCAGATAAGGGACTCGAATCCGTACCATTCCCACGTACCGGGCAACACCTTTTCTCTCCACGCACTCAGTGGCTCCAGCAACGCGCCAATCGTGCGCAGTGCGCGCGGCTGGTATCTCTTTGTCGCCATATCGATGCTGAAGCCGTTTTCCAGCACTGTCGATATGACTTGCTGCCAGTCCGGTACGAGTCGGTGTGTCGGGTCATCGTGAAAATTGAGCGTACCTCTGCGTCTTGGAAATCCCACACTCTCTTCGCACGGAAACGATAGATAAACTCGGCCACCGGGCTTGACTGCGCGTAACATAGAATTCAACACCGCGCTGGGAACGTCACAGTGTTCCAGATTGTGCGACGATACGACCGCATCAAGAGTGGGCCCAAAGGCAGCTATCTTCTCCGCAAATCTCTGCGGGGTCACTATGATGTATTCGTTGGCAAACTGTTGCGCGGAATGCTGATTGTAGTCACCGACATCAAGGCCGATGTAATAGATGTCGCTGCGTTGGACCTTGAAGTATCTCGGTGATTCATTGCCGCACCCAACGTCCAGAACTCTAGCTCCGTGCGGAAGTGAGCGAACAAACGCTGCCTTTCCTGCGGGCCGAACCAGCGCTCGCAGTTGATTCAGGAACGGCACACAAACCTCCGATCAACACAGGGCATGGCAATCAGAACGAATTTATAGCTGCCACCGAAATCGCCAAGTTGTAGATGATGGTCGTCACCGCAGTCCAGAACGGCAACGGCCTCATGCGCTCAGTATCCAGCGGTGCCACGATCGTGTCACCGGGACGGATATCCACCTGCCCCCCGCTAAACCACGATTTTCCGCTACTGGTCACCACGCTGCCATCAGCTCGAACAACGTAAATCCGATCATCGTCGGCACGGACGGTCAGACCGCCGCTCTGCTGAATGTAGTTGTCGCGAGTCAAAGCAGGATCGTACAAGTGCGACGTCGCACTTTGCACTTCACCGATGACAGTTACCTCCTGAGAAATTCTCGGGACCAGCAGCTTGTCACCATTCTTGAGAACAATGTCTTGTTCCGAGCCCGGCGTCGCTTTCATGGACTGATCGAGATTGATCACCAGGCGCCCGACCGGAGTAGCGTTTCGCAGATCTGCAAGCAGCGCCTGGCCGATGGTCAGCGCCTGACCTGCATCCTTGCCCGTTTCCTGTGCTGTCTGCAGCGAAAGTTGCGCCACGTCGCTTTGCATCCGGCTCGCCAATGTATCGATCTGCTTCTTTTCGCGTTCCTTCAATTCAACTCGCGTAAACACGCTGCCTGGCACAAAAGCCAGATCCGTCACGCCGCCAGCACGCTCCATTACGGAACGCAATGTCTCGCCACGGTGTATTGGATACTTACCCGGGAACCGCACCTCTCCAAGGATCTCCACCTGCTCCTGTTCTCCCCAGAGGGGGACTTCCTTGATGACGAGATAATCAAACGGCTGAAGTGCGATATTCGCGACTGGATCGCCGGCAACGGCACGACTCAGATCGATCTCTATCAACTCTGCCTTGCGCGCCTGACCACTCTCGACCACGTAGCGGGTCAATTCCGCTTGGCCACCATACGCGGATTCATCCAACGAACCTCCGGCGCGCAGCAAGTCCGCCACACGCATGCCCGGTTCATAAGGGTACTTACCGGGAATCTTGACCTTGCCAGCCACATTCACTTCCCGGGTAGGCTCATCAATGTTCGACTGCAATCGCAGTTCGCGCAGCAAGGGCTCGACGACACGATCGCGTCCCGATTCCAGGTCGAACACGAAAATCTGATCGCGGGGTGACAGCTCGAAATTCGCCGACGAGTTGGGCTTTGCAATTGCCGCTGCCAGGTCCGCCGAAAATACCGTTGGTCGCCGATTGGGGGGCAGCTCGCGCCTGATCAGCAGATAATGCTGATCCGCGTTCGGTCGCAATTCATCGACGCTGGGAAGCACATCGGCAATTCGCATTCCCGGCCGGAACTGAAACTCGCCAGGCCGGTAGACATAGCCGCTCACCACCACCGAGTCTTCGAGTACGGGGCGGATTGCCGGGACGCGCAGGATGTCACCGCTGCGAAGAGTTGTGCTCAGCCCTTGCGCGAGTGACAAATTCACATCCACGGTCACGCGCTGCCGTTGATCGTTGACGCGCTCCAGCGTCGCGAGCGTCGGGTCCGCCTGCGGGCTCAAACCACCGCCCAGGGCAAGGAGATCTGAAGCCGAGGTTTCACTCCTGAGTTCATAGATAGCCGGGCGTCGTACCTCGCCCGAGAGACTTACCGTGGCTCCCACAGGCGGAATGAAAATGACGTCTCCGGGCAGCAGGCGCACATCGGCGCGCGTGTCGCCCTTGAGCAGCAGATCGTAGAGATCGAGATGTGTGACAGTGGCGCCATTGCGCTTCAGCTCGATCTTGCGCAGTGACCCGATCGTTTTCACACCGCCGCTGACGAACAATGCGTTGGTGATGGTCGACAGACCACTCACCGTATACGAGCCAGGTGTCTCGGCATCGCCAAGCACGAATATGCGGATGGATCGCAATTCGCCGATGCCGACGGATGCCTGCGTGCCGATCATCTGCTCACGGACGCGGTCCTCGATCATCTTGCGTATTTCCTCGAACCGCCGACCGCTTACGGAAATCGGCCCGAGCTCAGGGAAACTTACCCGGCCATCCCGGCCAACGACGAACGAATATCGCCCCTTGGTATTCCCAATGAGCTGCACTTCGATCGTGTCACCGGGACCGACGACATATTCGGCGGGCACTGGAATGTCAGTCGCTGGGGCAAACGTCGAGGTAGTGCCGGAGAACAGGTCATAACCGAACGGCTTCAGCGACTCGGTGCCAATCGGGCGCAGCGGCAGGCGAAGAACGTCGACGTGGAAGTCCTTGAGCCGCGGTTCCGCCGTCAACCGTTCCCGCGCCTCTTCGGCTGTCAGCCCGCCGAGAGGGATCGGCCCCAATTCCGTGACGTTAAGAATGCCCCACTTGTCGAGTTTGTACGGATTACGTCGCAGGATCCGGTCGCGGAATTCCTCGAGACGCTTCACTTCATCGTCCGTACGCTCTATGCGCTTGTCACGATTGGCTACACTCTGGGGACCCGCGCCGGATTGCGGCTGGACTGTCCCCGACTGCTGGCCTGGAATATTCGGCTGAACAGGGTTCGCCCTGCTCTCGCGTTCTTTTCGCTCCTGTTCGGGCGACCGCTCAAATTCCCGCAGTTCGAGCGACAACAGAATCGTGTCGTCACCCTTGAAGCGCGGCTCGCGAGTCATACCACGCTCCGAAATTCCTTCCTCGGAGACTATTTCGTCGGTCTTCCGCGGCTGGACTGTTTGCGGAAAACTCAGCTGACGGTCAGTTCTGGTCCCGCTTGCCGAACCGCGGCCCATGGAATCAAGAATCGCCTGCTGCTGTTCGGGCGTCAGGTTCCTGAACGAATCGATCTGATCGGAAGTGGGGGTCTGGGCGTAAGCAGTAGCAATGACGCCGGGCGCGCCGAGAGCGCAAAGCACAATGAATGTGACCAGCCCAAAAAACAGGCTGGAACGAGTCAATCTGGTCATCGAAGAGTCGCTTTCTAAATGTAGTCCCTGCGACGAGGGCGCAGAGTTTACACAGAGCAGTCCGGTGGCGCGAAGAGAAAATGTGGCCCTGCCGGGTAATTCAAGGAATTGGCGGGATTTCCTGTTCGCCGACTTGGCTCATCGACGGATGCCGGCTACGCCGTTGTGCCCAATCTGGCATGAGCACCCGCCTCCAGGAACCATTGGTAAACCCGCGCCACCCCATCCGCCAGCGGGATTCGCGGCTTCCAGCCGAGTGCTGTCAAACGGGCCACATCAAGCAATTTACGGGGTGTACCGTCTGGCTTGGTGGTATCGAACTCAATTCCCCCGGCAAAACCAACCACGTCTCGCACCAGATTCGCCAGATCCCGAATCGAAATGTCCTCTCCCCATCCCACATTGATGAGTTCCTCGCTCTCGTAGCGTTCCATGAGGAAAAGACAGGCATCAGCCAGATCGTCTACGTGCAGGAATTCCCGGCGTGGAGTACCTGTCCCCCACACCGTCACGCCCGACTCCAGCCGCGCCTTTGCATCGTGGAATTTCCGAATCAGCGCGGGCAGCACATGCGAGTTCTGAAGGTCAAAGTTATCCCCCGGACCATAAAGATTCGTTGGCATGACGGAGATCGCATTGAATCCGTACTGTCGAC
The DNA here is from genome assembly GCA_964492345.1 of uncultured Steroidobacter sp. Lineage (GTDB taxonomy): Bacteria > Pseudomonadota > Gammaproteobacteria > Steroidobacterales > Steroidobacteraceae > Steroidobacter. The sequence continues at coordinate 19,272 of CAZBKC010000009.1, forward strand.
GGTACGCCTGACACATCTTGAGTCCTGCGATCTTGGCAATGGCATACCACTCATTGGTGGGCTCCAGCGGGCCGGTCAGCAGGCACGACTCGGGCATCGGCTGAAGTGCGTGCTTCGGATAGATGCAACTTGACCCCAGGAACAGCAGCTTGTTCGTTCCGTGCCTGTATGCCGAATCGATGACGTTTGACTGGATCTGGAGATTGTCCCGCATGAAATCGGCGGGATAGGTGCTGTTGGCGTGGATACCACCCACTTTAGCGGCGGCGAGAAACACATATTCGGGCCGCTCCCGACGCATGAACTCGTCCACGTCCGCCTGCCGGCGCAGATCAAGTTCCGCTGTCGTCCGCGTAATCAGGTTATCGAAGCCGTCGGCACGCAACCTGCGGATCAACGCACTCCCTACGAGCCCCCGATGGCCCGCGACAAAGATGCTCGCGTTCTTATTCATGGTAGCGATAGGTCTTGAAACCCTCTCGGGCGATCAGCGAATCGCGGCGAGCCGTTTCCAGATCGGCCTCGATCATTTCGGCCACAAGATCCTGGAAACTGACTTCTGCGCTCCAGCCGAGCTTCTGCTTTGCCTTCGAGGCGTCGCCCAGCAGCGTATCTACTTCTGTCGGACGAAAATATCGGGGATCGACTTTCACGATCGTCCGGCCACTCGACTCATCCACCCCATGCTCTTCCACATCCTTGCCGTGCCAGTCCATGCGAATTCCCAGATGCGCAGCAGCAAGCGTTACGAATTCCCGGACAGAGTGCTGCTCGCCGGTTGCAATCACAAAATCTTCCGGATGCGACTGTTGCAACATCAACCACTGCGCCTTCACATAGTCGCGGGCATGCCCCCAGTCACGCAGCGAATCCAGATTGCCAAGATAGAGGCAGTCCTGCAGTCCTTCCTTGATCCTGGCCAGTCCACGCGTGATCTTGCGAGTGACAAAGGTTTCACCGCGCAGCGGCGATTCGTGGTTGAAGAGGATGCCGTTGCAAGCATACAGCCCGTACGCTTCCCGATAATTCACGGTGATCCAGTACGCATACACCTTGGCTGCACCATAGGGTGATCGCGGATAGAACGGCGTGGTTTCCCGCTGGGGAATCTCCTGAACCTTACCGTACATCTCCGAAGTCGAAGCCTGATAGAAACGCGTCTTCTTTTCGAGACCGAGGATTCGGATGGCTTCGAGAATACGCAACGTACCCAGCGCGTCCGAGTTGGCAGTGTATTCAGGCGTCTCGAACGAGACACCGACATGACTCTGCGCCGCCAGATTGTAAATCTCATCTGGCTGCACCATCTGCACAATGCGGATCAGGTTGGTGGCGTCCGTGAGGTCGCCATAGTGCAGTGTCAGGCGCACATTGCTTTCGTGAGGATCCTGGTAGAGGTGGTCGATGCGGTCGGTATTGAAGAGTGAGGCACGGCGCTTGATGCCGTGCACTTCGTAGCCTTTCTCGAGTAGGAACTCGGCGAGGTAGGCCCCATCCTGGCCAGTAATCCCTGTAATTAGCGCCTTCTTTGCCACTTGAGTCCTCGATTCGTCCCGAAAAGGGGGGCGTGATGCTAGCAGCTTGGCGAATTAGATTCCGCGTGAGCAGGCTCAGCCGCCACTTCGGCGCGTAGCCAGGGCATTTCGCTGAGTGCTACCCCCTCCGCCGAGCCAGGATTCACCAGCAGTGCCGGCGTCCTCCCGCTACATCGTCCTCAGAATGCGCAGTCCGGCTCGTAAAGGGGCGGTGTCGGAAAAAAGCATTCGGCACCAGCCAGCACGCCGGGGGCGAGTGCCCGAAGCACCTGGGCAATGCGCTGATGCGCGACACGGCGGAACTCAGGCATTGATCACACCCGCGCCGAACGTCGTCTTCAGGCGCTCGATCAGACGACGCTCGTCCGACAGCAGCGATGCCGTATCGACCAGGCGCCAGTTGCGCTCGTACAGCTGAAAGGCTTCCCGCGCCGGGATGAACTCGTCGCTGCGATTCCATGCGAGATCGGCAAGCTGCGGGTAGTCCGGCACATGGACAACGGCCTGATCCAGCGCCGCGTCGAGCGCGCTATGGAAACCCTCGGCTCGACGCGCCACCGCAATCTTGCGTGCCAGCTCTTTCGGCACTGCCAGCTGAACATGAACGATCCCGGCGTCGCGCTGCCGCGCACGCTGCCTATGTTTTGCGCGCCGAAGCTGTTCGGCGCGCGTTGCAGTGCTTGTCCTTGGCCGGCCCGGTTTGCGCATGGCTCAAGACTGCCGGGAGTTCTGATGGCATGTCAACATGGAAGTTGACGGTTGACCGTTGACCGTTGACAGCCAGAAGGATCGCAGCGCTCTGACTACCCCCTACCCCCTGATCATTACCCCCTTCCTGTCTCTATTTTCAGCGCGATCCGAGCGCTTCCGTCAAGGTCGATGCCGTGAGCAATCGCTCGCCGATCATATCCAGCTCGTCGAGCGACGCTGCTGCGATCCGGTTCTGTACTTCGTCCGTCAGCGGGCCGAATCGTAGGCCTAACAGCCGGATCACCAGTGCTGCACGGCCTTCCACTCGACCCTAGGTAATGCCTTGGGTAATGCCTTGGGTAATGCCTTGCGAAATCCCCTCTGCAATACCTTCGGTTTTACCTTGCGCGAGGTATCGCTTGGCAAAATCGCTTTGATACTCGTACTTGGCTGGATCCATGGTCTGTAACGCCCGACGGGCGGCCTCACTGAGAGAGCTGAGAACAAGGTCAAAATACAGCCGCGACCGATCTTCGTCGAGCCCGAGGCTCGCCAGTTGGGCGGCCAACGCGATCCGGACTGATTTGGCGATATCCGGGTCCTGACCATGCGCCATCGCGGACAGGACCGCCAGTTCGGGATCGGCTTGTGCCTGCGTCTCGTCCGTGATCTCCGGAACACCGGACGGACGCAACACCAGCGGTGTAAATAGATTGCCACCACCCAGGTCGATGGGCCGTACTGACCAGCGAGCGACCGCTTCATCGGCCGTGACGACCAGCAGACAGACCGGGCATTCCAGGCGCGCGCGAAGATTCGCAACGTAGACCGGCCAGACGAAACGCTTGCGATCATCGGGTGACAACTGCACTTCCAGCACGATGCCCAGCACCGGCGCCCCGTTCAGTAATAGAACAACCAGGTCGGCTCGATACTCCGCAGGTTGAATCTCGGTCAGATCCGCCGAATCGATGCGCGCTTCCGTGTACGGTGGCAATTCGATGCGCAGTGCATCCCGTAGCAACTCCGGCGCCAGCGCGGGACGATTGCGAAACAGCAGGAGCAACGCTTCATGCAATTGCGAAGGCATACACGCAGGCTAGGCGAGCCTGGCGTTTGCAATGCATCGAATAATTCAGGCATTCGAAGATTTTCTCGAATGCCGCAAGAACCGTTGACGGATGAGCGTGGAATGATTTGCCCCGGTGACCGTCAAAAAGGATCGCGCGAACTCCGACTACCCCCTACCCCCTGATCACTACCCCCTTCCCTTTCTAGTCCCCCCCGGAGACGGCTGACTGCCGGAGCGAACCAGCCGCGCAGCGACTTCTGCCGAGTCTCGAATCCCGAATCTCGAATCCCGAGTCCCGAGTCCCGAGTCTTGCAAGGGAGAAGCAGAGCGGGATAGGTCGCAACCCGTGCATGGTACGGGCGTCTCACGGCAATTCCGACGGGCAGCTCGAACAGGTAATCGCCGATGGCTTCCATTAGACTTTCTCCATGCTGGAAGAGCTGGAAGTCCTGAGAATGGTGAGCGAGCGCCTGACAGCAGCTCAGCTACCCTTCATGCTGACGGGTTCCTTTGCGATGGCTTACTACGGCAAGCCACGCATGACGCGCGATCTCGACATTGTGGTCTCGTTGGGCGAGGACGACGTAGAGGGAATCGTGGCGGCGCTATCGGCAGATTTTTACATCGATGCCGATAGCGTTCGATCGGCCGTTATTTCACAACGGCTGTTCAATCTCATGCACCTTGCCACGGGCATCAAGGTCGATCTGATCGTGCGCAAGGGCTCGGAGTATCGTCAGGTGGAGTT